>JBJECS010000036.1:0-4780 GCA_051871335.1 Muribaculaceae bacterium
ACGATTTTTTCGCCCCGATGCCTATGTATTACGCCGTTTTAAGGGATTTTATAGTCTAATTCTTTTGTGATAATTTACTTAGATTCAGCCTTTTTGTAGCGCGCATTCAGTCCTTCCACAACCTCCTTTGTGATATCAAGAGCCGGATTGAAGTGAGCTCCCGCTGCTTTGTAAAGGATTGCATCGTATGGGTGAGTTTTCACATAGTCTGCAATGAAGTTATCTATTGAATCCTGAAGAGCGCGAGACTGGTCAAGAGCTTCCTGCTGAGCCTGCTCCTGCAGTTTGCCGATATAAATCTCAGCATCACGCTGCTGCTTCTGAAATTTCTGCATGTCTGCCTCGTAAGTTGACTGTGAGATGTAACCATTATTACGTACTTTATTCTCAATTTCAACGGCACGTTTCTGTAGCTCCTGCTGCTTAGTTCTCTGCGCATTCTCAAGATTGTTCAGTGTACGGAGGCTAATTTCATTGAAATCTTTCACAAGGTTATAATTTGCAGAAATTGAGTCCAAGTCAATGTAACGAATGTTCAAACCTGCAGCAGCCTCCTGATTAGCAACTACTTTTTCTTCCTTAGCAGATTGTCCGCAAGACACGAGCGCCAAAGCGGCAGCGAGTATTAATACTCTGTTTGCAATTTTTCTCATTTAGATAAATCTTTTTCTTATTATTTAATGTTTTTATTTCTCGTTTTTTGTGGTAAAAAATCAAAAAATAGGTCTTTTGACTTTTTATGTTGCAAATTTAAGAAAGAAGTTGAAATAATTTGCAATTTATCCAATTTTATTTTGTAACTTAGAGGTCGAAAAACGATGTTTTTAACAATGTTTTAATTTATCAAAGCACTTTTAAGAAATTTACACTACTAAAAAAACAAAAATAGACTATGGAAGTAAAAGATTTACAGCCTGCATTGGTGTTTCAGATTTTTGATGAAATTACCAAGGTGCCACGCCCTTCTAAGAAAGAGGGAAAAATTCGTCAGTATCTTCTTGATTTTGCTGCCAAACATGGCATAGCAGTGAAGACTGATGCTGTAGGTAACGTAGTAATGTCCAAGCCAGCAACTCCGGGACATGAAGATGCTCCGGGCGTAATCCTGCAGGGACATATGGATATGGTATGCGAATCAAACGACAAATCTTTTGATTTTGAAAACAATCCTATTAAGACTATCGTTGATGGCGAATGGGTAAAAGCAGACGGCACAACCCTCGGAGCTGACAATGGTATTGGGGTAGCAGCCTCTCTTGCGGCACTAATTGACCCAGACCTTGTGCATGGTCCGCTTGAAGTACTCGTTACCGTAGATGAAGAAACTGGCATGACAGGCGCATTCGGACTTGAAAAAGGGATGATTTCAGGCAAAATATTGCTCAACCTTGACTCTGAAGATGACGCTGAGGTATATGTAGGCTGCGCAGGTGGTGTCGACACAACTTGCAAGTTTACATATAAGCGTTCTATAGCACCTACAGATTTTGCTTATTTCAAAGTGATAGTAACAAAAGGGCTTGGCGGACATTCAGGTGGTGACATTCATTTAGGCAGAGCATGCGCAAACAAGGTTCTCGCGCGTTTCCTATGGGACATTGCTGCTAAACACGAGCTTAGCCTGATTAGCATTGACGGCGGAAATCTGCGCAATGCAATAGCTCGTGAAGCCCACGCTGTGTTCGGTGTACCTGCCAGTGCAAAGGAAGACGTACGCATTGCCCTAAATCATTTCGCTGCAGATATTGAAAATGAATACAAGGGTGTAGAACCTACGTTAGAGCTTGACCTTGAGACTGTTGAAGCTCCGGAATATTGTGTTGATGCAGAGACTACAATCAATCTAATTCGCGCTCTCTACTGCGCTCCTCACGGAGTTGTATCCATGAGCCGCGACCTTGAAGGACTTGTAGAGACATCTACAAATCTTGCTTCAGTAAAGATGCTGGGCGAAAACCAGATCCTCGTCACCACATCTCAGCGCAGCTCTGTAGAGTCTCGTAAATGGGATATTGCACGCCAAGTGGAAGCAGTTTTCCAACTTGCAGGAGCAGAGGTCACTCATGGTGACGGATATCCCGGATGGCAGCCAAACATGGACTCTCCTATCATGAAGATTGCTCGCGACGCATATCAAGAGCTATATGGCATTGTGCCAGCCATTAAGGCTATTCATGCAGGTCTTGAATGTGGATTATTCAAGAGCGTATATCCAGACCTTGATATGGTTTCATTCGGTCCTACTCTGCGCGGTGTTCACTCACCTTCTGAAAAAATGCACATTCCGGCTGTTGAACGTTTCTGGCAGCAGCTCCGTCGCATCCTTGAAAAGGTTGCAGGCAAATAAGCATACAACAAATAAAGTCCCATTTACGAAGTAGCGTAAATGGGACTTATTTTAATCTTTACCAATTATAATGACTGAATTTCTTCAAAACAACAATCTTTTAGGACTCGCTATCGGAATTTGCACATTCTTGATAATAGGTCTTTTTCACCCTATTGTAATTAAAGTAGAATACTATACCGGCACTCGTTTTTGGTGGTTATTTTTGGTATTAGGTATTTTAGGTGTGGGCGCATCAATTCTGATTGCCGACGTATTTTTCTCCAGTCTGTTAGGTGTATTCTCATTCTCATCTTTTTGGACTATAAAGGAACTTTTTGAGCAGAAGGAACGGGTACGAAAAGGATGGTTTCCTAAAAGGGAGAAGAAATAAAGCACATTTTTGTCAAACAACTTCCAATAATCAAATGCGAGTTAAACGACGCCTCTCAACTTTCTTGCTAACGACAGCATAAGCAATGATAACTATTGTGCCGGTTATCACCCAAGATACAGGATAAACGATAAACAAAGTTTGAAGAGACCAATTTTGAGGAAGAACAGTAAATATCCACACCAGGCGAAGTACGCACGTTCCGAATATCGTTAGCACTGTTGGAGTCATAGAATATCCATAACCTCGCATTGCAGCACTTGATATTTCATAGCTACTGGCGAGAAATTGTAACATCAGCACGTATTGAAGACGGATTGTTCCCAACGCTATTACATTCTCATCTGAAGTGAATATTGACAGAAAGAAATGATTTTGCCATGAAATAATGAGATTGGGCACGCCACAACCTATCAAACTGAGAATCATGCAATAGCGAAATATCCTTCGACATCGTTCCAAATTGTCTGCACCATAGTTTTGACTGGTAAATGCAACTGCAGCTTGGGCTATAGCACTGACTATAAAATAGCAATAATACTCATAATTCAGTGCCGCAGCAGAGCCTGCCACAGCATCAGAGCCAAATTTATTAATTGAGCTTTGCACAAAGATATTTGCCACTGAAAACACCATACCCTGCAACCCTGCCGGAATGCCTATTTTCATCATCTTACGGAGTTCAGATGTTGTAATTTCAAGCTTTTTGACGTCAACATAATATGGAGTTCCCCTTTTCATTAATATTTTTAGGATAAGAGCACTACTGACCACATTTGACACAACCGTGGCAATTGCCACTCCATCTACTGTCATACCAAAAACCACAACGAGTAACAAATTCAATCCAACATTAACGATTCCTGCTACAATGAGCGCATAAAATGGGCTACGGGTATCTCCAAAACTGCGTAGAATTGCCGCCCCAAAGTTTAGAATCATCATAAATGGCATACCGAGAAAGTAAATGCGCAAGTAAAGCGTAGCAAGGTCTATAACATCTTCCGGAGTTGACATCATTTCCAAAATAGGCCTTGCGAACATTGTGCCTATGATTGTGAGAGCAATTCCACTGATTATGGCGACAACACTCACCGTCTGAATAGCTTTACGGATGCCAGCCTCGTTTTTCTGACCGATATAATTGGCAATTACCACATTCGCCCCAACTGATATACCTACAAAAAGATTTATCAAGGTACTAATCACCATGCCATTGCTGCCAACAGCCGCAAGAGCACGATGTCCGGCATAATGACCTACAACAGCCACATCAACAGAATTAAAACTCTGTTGCAAAATTCCGGTGGCAATCAGAGGCAACGCAAAGATAATAATCTTGCGCAACAAACCACCTGAAACCATGTCTATTTGATGAGTCTTTGCCATTATCACAATCTTATAGCTCCTTATTATCAGCTATTTACAACACAGACGCTCAAAATTGAGCGTCTGAATCTATTAAAGTACATCTGTAGGGAATCGAACCCTAATCTGGAGAACCGGAATCACCTATTCTATCCATTGAACTACAGATGCATGAAATAATTTGCTATTTTCGGGTGCAAAATTACGAAAAAAGACGTAAATTTGCAAATAATAAGATAAATGAAATGTAATGAACGTTAAGATAGACCCAACATGGAAACTACTGCTAAGCGAGGAATGGGATAAGCCATACTTTGCGCAGCTTGTGGCTTTTGTTAAAGAGCAATATGCCACTAAGACTATTTTTCCACCTGCATCCAAAATATTCGCGGCATTTGACGCATGTCCTGTAGACGAGGTGAAAGTAGTTATTATTGGTCAAGACCCTTACCATGGCGACGGGCAGGCTAACGGACTCTGTTTTTCCGTTAATCCTGGGATTCAGCTGCCTCCATCACTAATAAACATATACAAAGAAATACAATCCGACCTCGGTAAGCCTATTCCGCAAGACGGAGACTTGAGTCGATGGGCTCGTCAAGGAGTTCTTTTGCTAAACGCTACATTGACAGTGGAAGCACACTGCGCCGGCTCACACCAGCGCAAAGGATGGGAAACATTTACAGACGCTG
>JBJECS010000037.1:0-4726 GCA_051871335.1 Muribaculaceae bacterium
TGATTATCGCCGAGCATACCACCGGTATTTTGGCCGCTTATTGCGCAGTCGCTGTAGCAGTCTTTAATAATGGTGCCTGTTTGTGTCATTTCTCCGGCAATTCCACCGGCTTTAGACATAGTGGTGCTGACAGAACCGTATGATGCGCACTCGTAAATGTCTGCGACAGCGGTGTCAGGTCTTTTTGTGTTTGAATATCCGATAATGCCGCCAACACAGTCGCCGGTGCCGGAAACGTTTCCGATAAAAGTGCAGCCTTTGACGTAGCATTTCCAAGCTTCCTGATGACCAACAATGCCACCGACGTGGTCAGCGCCCTTTATGACGCAGTTTGTGGCAGAGCAGTCTATTATAGTGCCCGAAGAAACTCCGGCAATACCACCGAGGCAGCCTTTAGCCTTTATGAAAGTGTTAGTGACGTGGCAATTTTGGATTAAGCCACCCTGTTCCTGCCAGTTGCCGTTTGTGGAAACAAGAACGCCAGACCAAGAGCCACCTGCGATGATGGCTTGGTCGATTGTGAGGTTATGAATTTCTCCGGGAGCGACGAGCCGGGAGAAAAGACCGGCATTGTCGTTGTCAGTGCTGATGTAAAGCCCCATGATTTTGTGTCCGTCACCATTGAAAACGCCTTTGAAAGTTCCGAGTGGGCTCCATTCCCTGCCGTTAATGGCGATGTCGTTTGTCAAACGAAAATGGACACCTTCCACGTTTGCGAAGTCTGCTACATGGATAAGGTCTTCAATGGTCTGGACTTTGTAAGGGTTTTCAGCAGTGCCGGAGCCTCGATAAACCCAAGCCCAAGATGTAATTGATGTCAGAATAAATGTTGCGAGTAATGCAATTTTTTTCATTGTGTTGTCTATGTTTAGGTTTATAATACAAAGTTAATAAATTATTATATAATTTGCAATGAATTGTAATACAATGATGAATAGTAGTTGTCATAAAACATTATAATACCATAAAACGAGCTTGCCAGTCAATGGCGTTTTTGACAATCATGGGAATGATATAATGTCCAAATTGTAAAAAATCAGGACGCCGTCTATTCACATAGCCGACGTCCCTATTAACACAAACATTTTTACTAATTGTCAAAATACTTTAAAACTGTAATTGTATATAAATTTAAGCGTTGTTTTTTTACGAACTAATTTCAGATGTTCTTTAGGGGTTTTTACTTGCTCATACCGTCGTTTATTTTGTATCCTTCGCCGTTAGGAGCTGGTTTGTCTTTAGGAGAGTTAGTGAAAGCGAATACGGGCATAGTTTCAGCCACACCGTCGGCGATAGTAAGAGTCTTGTTTTGAGGTGCCGGACGGTCGTAGTCCCAAGCCCAATCAGTTTCAGCGACAGTCCATTTGCCTTCAGTGAGAGCCACAATACGCTCAACTGCGCCATCTTCGGTGAGATTATTACTCTTATTGGTAAGTGTGATTGTCATATATTTCTTTTGTGTACCGGCATTGTCATATGAAATGTCGAAAATGGCAGTGTCTCCGACTTTAAGACCCTCTTTACGGATTTTAACAAAGATGAAATTGTATCCGAGTGTGATGTTAAGGTATTTGTTTTCAGTCTTAGTGTAATTTCCGGGATTAACGATGATTTTGGAGAGCACTTTTTGTCCTGCAGCAGATGACAGGATGTTAGAGTATCTGTCGAAGTGGACCGCATTGCCGTTGAGTAGGTTTGTTCCGCTTGAGTAATAATCGTCGTAGTAATTGTAATCTTCCATCCATTTTACGGCAGATTTTGGGACCGGGACAGTGAAACCTTCAATGTCAAGTGTGCTCACGTCAGGGATGTTTATGTCACCACCACCGTTTTGTCGTGTTATATCATTACCTCCAATGTCAGCCCTGTTTCCGTAAATGCCGAATTTGACCCCGGTGTTAATGCTAAGGTATCCGTTAGTGGAAATGAAAATACCGCCGCCAAATCCGGAAAGGTCGTGTCCGCCGGTGTTTACGTCGTCCCATATGTTCCCGTAGAAACAAGTCTTAGGTGCACTATCGTTTTGCTTTTTTGCATAGTTGTTTTTTATGAGTCCACCGTTGTACGTTGTTTTACACTCGTTAATCAGCAATCCTGCACCTATGGCAGCAGTGTTGTTTTCGATTTTGTTGTCGGTGAGTGTAACTTGCACATTCTCGCCAGTGCCTACGCCGTCAAGGCATAGAGCACCACCACGATAAGATGAGTTGCCTGTAAAAAGAGCGTTTTCGAGATTGGCGATGATGTAGTCATGATTCTCTTGATTACTCCATTGGTTGAAAAGGTAGATAGCGCCACCGGAGTTTTTGCAGCTGTTGTTTCTGAAAATTGTTTGCTTAGATTTGTCGTTAGAGCCGATAGTGAGGTATCCACCCTCTCTCATAAATATTGCGCCTCCGGAGCCGTAGCCTGAGTTTTCAGGGACTGTGCCGGTGGTGAAATCAACATAGTTACCTTCAAAAGCAACTTTGCCAATAGTGAGGTGAGATTTCCAATAAGAGTAAATTGCTCCACCTCTGTTTAGTGCATGATTACCGGTGAATTTAGCTTCATTTTTAAGTTCTACGATACCACGCTCCACATAGATGGCGCCACCACTTTCAGCGGCGTAATTTTCTTCAAAAGAAGCGTTATCAACGGTCATTTTAGAGCAGTAATCAGTAATAGGTGTCGCAGAAGAAGGTTCGGAATCAGAAATACATTCCACGGCACCGCCGCAATTGTTGGCTGTGTTATTCTTAAAAGTAGCACTGGATATAGAGAGGGCTGATTTCTGTGTGATATAAATACCTCCTCCGTTGTTAGCTGTGTTTCCGTTGATATTGGCATTGTTAATTGAGACAACAGAGTTATTGATGCAGCAAATGCCGCCACCATTATTAGTGGCTTTGCAATTCTGGATTGTAGCGCCGGTCAATACGTTTACATTACCACTTTCAGCAAACACACCACCGCCCAAATCAGTAGCAGTATTGCCGGATAGTGTAAGGTTTCCTAATTTAATGGATGCATATCGGTTTTTATCAGTTGTCAAAGAGAAGCAACAAAGAGCACCACCTCTCCAAGCTTTATTGGTAGAAGCTGTCAGACCCTGCAGGTTAAGGAGAGCGTTAGTACCTAAAACAGTGATAGCACCACCAAAGCGCGAAGCTTGATTTCCGTCCATTTTCATTTCTCCAGCCTGGTTTTGTTCATATCCAATATTTGCGTTGTAAAGGAAAATGCCACCGCCGGAAGATTTAAGTCTGTCAGAACCGGCACCGTTCAGATTGTCGTAAAATGAAGTTGCAACTAAATCATCATTACTGAATTTGGGATTGTTGGGGTCAGGGGCAACTTTATTACCACTGATAGAGCCTCGGTTTATATAAAAGTTTACATCGTATTTGTTAGAACCGTCAGCCTTGGTTTTCCCTGAGATGTCTTCAAAATAAAGAGCAGCACCTTTGACAGTAGCTTTGTTGTTGTCAAACTTAGCACCATTAAAATGAGCATTGAAAGAAGATCCTTCAAACATGGTGCAATTTGAAGTGAGCTGGAAAGCGAGCCCACCGCCATACTGTGCAGTATTGTCGTGGACATAGAGGTTTTCGTTTAGGTAATAATGGTTTAGTGTAGCTTCTTGTTGGTCTGCTTCACTACCGCCGGCATATCCGTAAAGGTGAATTCCACCACCCATAACACCGGCAGTGTTATTATAAATTTCAGTCAGAGGAGCCTCAAAGTAACAGTTAGTTTCAATACGGAGAGCACCACCGGAATATTTTGCATTGTTGCCGAAAAATTTACAACCCTTAATTGTCATAGTAGGCACTCTACTGTTTTTATCTCCGAAAGCATTCCAGAAAACACCGGCACAAGAGCAATCTTCAGCTTTGTTGTTGTACATTTGTACGTTATCCAGGGTGAGGTTTCCCACCCAAGGTCCACGAAATCGGATAATGCCACCCCATTTTTGTCCGGCATCTGTTGCGGTACGTCCATCACCTAAAATAACGGAGCAATCGTGAATTTTTGTATTTTGAATTAAAATGGCATTAGTCGTAGGCGTGTTGTAAGAGTTATCTACAGGGTTTGATGAAATATTACCTGGATTGTCTGCAAATAAAACTGGCGCGTAGTTGCTTCTAATATTTTTAAACTCACAATTTCTAACAGTTGTTGTGCCAAGTTTTTGTTTTGTTGCCCACCCCGGATTTAGTTTAATAGCAGGAGCCCATCTGTCACTGAGGTTTTCGTTGTTTTGTATAGTGACATAATTTAGTTCTAAGGTGCCCGAGGAACCAATTATTTCAGTGACGGTGGAAATGTTAGCTGATGAAGTGTCACCACCATCAAGGATGATACGTTGAGAGTCGTTTTTGCCCTGAATAATAAGTACACTTCCTTGTCTTACTCGGAAAAAAGCATCTGCATATCCGTCTGTTTTGTCAGCTTTCGTACCGTAGGTGTTTTTTAGCGTAACACTGCCTGTTACACCATCATCAATTTCTACAATACAAGTTGTTTTTGTTGAAGCGTCATCATCACCGACCTGTATAAAGCCGGTCATTTTAATATCGCCACGAATCTTTATTCTGTAATTGTAATCGCCATTATTGTGAATGATCTTGTCGTCTTTGATAGTAGCACCGGAATTCCAATATATCAAAGTTTCAGCGTAGCAAAGGTTAGAAATCAAGAGAAACAGGAGTGATAAAAATACCCCCCCCCCGATTTGTTAAAT
>JBJECS010000038.1:0-4660 GCA_051871335.1 Muribaculaceae bacterium
GCACATCGCTGTCGCTGTCGACATCAACGGCAATACTTACACCAAGAAATTCATCACAAGATAACATTTCTTCCATATTCACTTCTGTGGAGAGCTCCAATCGGGGCTCTCCGCTTTTTTTATTAAAAATTTTCAAAAAATTACCTCTATATAAAACTAAAATCGTAACTTTGTACAACAATAGAAATAATGATATATTACGTAATATGAATAAGATTGTTGAGAAACAGTATTTCTCTGAAAAAGTAGTAAAATTAGTGGTGGAAGCACCACTAATCGCTCGTTCGCGTCGTCCCGGTCACTTCGTCATTGTGATTTGTGGGGATAAAGGCGAAAGAATTCCGCTTACAATTTCTGACGCTGACACTGAAAAAGGCACTATAACACTTGTCGTACAGGCTGTTGGTGAATCTACCACAAAAATCTGCGCTCTTAACGAAGGTGACTTCCTCACTGACGTCGTTGGTCCTCTCGGGCGTGCCACAAAAATCGAATATTTCGGCACTGTTGTATGCTCTGGCGGTGGTGTAGGTGTTGCGCCTCTCCTCCCCATCATCAAGGCGATGAAGGAAGCCGGAAACCGCGTAGTTTCCGTTCTCGCCGCTCGTACTAAAGACCTCATCATCCTTGAGGACGAAGTCCGTAAATATTCCGATGAAGTCATCATAATGACCGACGACGGAAGCTACGGTACTAAAGGACTCGTCACACAGGGCGTGGAAAGTGTTATCCTCCGCGAAAAAGTCGACCATGCCGTTACTATCGGCCCTGCTATCATGATGAAATTTGTGGCTGAGCTTACTAAAAAATACAATGTCCCGACTATTTGCTCGCTTAACACTATAATGGTGGACGGCACCGGTATGTGTGGCGCTTGCCGAGTAACTGTTGACGGCAAAACTAAATTCGTGTGTGTTGACGGTCCGGAATTTGATGCCCACAAGGTGGATTTCGGAGAAATGATGATGCGTCTACGCGCTTATAACCCTATTAAAAAGTAATTTTAAATGGCTACTATATCTCCCCGCGATGCCCAGTGGCGTGAACAGCTACGCGCATCTATGACCGCTAAGGAACGCACTGCTATCCCTCGTGCGAAAATGACCGAGCTTGACCCGGCTTACCGTATTACTTGTAACGAAGAAGTAAATCAGGGACTTACGCAAGAACAGGCTCTCGTTGAGGCTCGACGTTGCCTTGACTGCCCTGACCCTCAGTGCATGACCGGATGCCCCGTCGCTATAAATATACCCGGATTTATCAAAAATATCGAGCGAGGCGAATTTGCACAGGCTACTGCCGTTCTCAAGGAGACCAGCGCTCTCCCCGCCGTTTGCGGACGCGTTTGCCCACAGGAAAGGCAATGCGAGTCTCGTTGCATTTACAACAAGATGAAGCGCGAACCTGTAGCTATCGGCTATCTTGAGCGTTTCGCCGCTGACTATACTCGCAATCATCCTTCTGGCGAGAAAATTGAAAAGCCGGCACTTAACGGCAAAAAGGTTGCTGTTATCGGCTCCGGCCCTGCAGGGCTCTCTTTTGCCGGCGACATGATTAAGCGCGGATACCAAGTCACTGTTTTTGAGGCTCTTCACCAGATTGGTGGTGTGCTCAAATACGGTATTCCTGAGTTCCGCCTTCCTAACGCTGTTGTTGACGTTGAAATAGACGCTCTCCGCGCTCTCGGCGTTGAGTTTGTCAAAGACTGTGTAGTAGGCAAGACTCTAAGCTACGACGACCTTATCGCTGACGGTTTTGACGGCATATTCGTAGCTTCCGGCGCAGGTCTCCCCCGTTTTATGGGTGTTAAGGGTGAAAACCTTATCGGTGTAATGTCTTCAAATGAATACCTCACCCGTATAAACCTCATGGGCGCAGGGCACGACGGTTGGGACACTCCGGTGCTCAAAGGTAAACGTATCGCCGTCATTGGTGGCGGTAACACTGCTATGGACTCCGTCCGCACCGCTCGACGTATGGGCGCAGAAGTTGCTATGATTGTATACCGCCGTAGCGAAGCTGAAATGCCCGCTCGTCTTGAAGAAGTACGACACGCCAAGGAAGAAGGTGTGATTTTCAACACCCTCGCTAATCCTATCGAATACATCGGCGACGAAAACGGACACGTCACCAAAATGCTCCTACAACGCATGGAACTCGGAGAGCCTGACGCTTCAGGACGACGCTCTCCCGTCGCTATTGAGGGTGCTATCGATGAGATTGACGTAGACATCGTTATCGTCAGTGTCGGCGTTTCACCTAACCCTCTCATTCCTAACTCTGTAGATGGTCTAAACATCTCACCTAAGGGAACTATCGTCGTCGACGACTATCTTCAGTCTTCTATACCGATGCTTTTTGCCGGAGGCGATATCGTCCGCGGTGGTGCTACTGTCATCCTCGCAATGGGTGACGGGCGTAAAGCTGCCGCTGCTATGCACGAAAAATTATCATAATGTCCGCTCCTACCGACGACATATTCAGCATTTTCAACGAGGCGGACAGCCTCATTGACCAAGGTAATCCTGAAGGTTATGCTCTTCTTGGAGAGGCGCATTACCTTCAGGGCGACTTTGACAACGCCACCATTGCTTTTGAAAAAGCCATTGAGCTGGGAAACGCCCGCGCTATGTACGACCTCGCTCTGATGTGTTACGACGGACTTGTCGACAACTCAAATTACGACTGGTACGACGCCGAGCGATTTATGACTATGTGCTACAACACCGGCACTGACATGGCTACTGATGCCGCTGTATGGCTCGGTGAATATTTCCTCGAATCCACTGAGGGTGACGACCCTGAATTTGGCATCGACTACCTCCAATATGCCGCAGATAAGAAAAATTCGCGCGCTCTCGAGCTTCTCGCCGACTATTTTTTCTCCCGCGCCGAAGACAAAGGTTTTGAAGATGAAAGCCTTAACGCAAAAGCATTTCAATACCAGCAAGACGCTTACGAAGTCGACCCGCACGAGCAGTCATACAACTATGGATACCTCCTTTATTTCGGCATCGGTACTCCACAAAACATCCGACTCGCTCTAAAACTTTACGAGGAAAACTACGAATTTGGACACCACGAAGGCGCTGAAGCCCTTATGGAGCATTACGAAAAAGAAGGCATGAAAAAGGAAGCCCTATGGTGGAAAGAACGCGCTATCAAAGCTAAACAAAAACGACTCGAACAAGACAACTAATATATTCTTATTTTTCAATCTATGCTTACCATCCAAGAAATCTATAAAGCAGCTGACGTATTAAAAGACGTCGCTCGCCACCCTAAATTAGTACCTACTTCTATCCGTGATGACGCGCAAATTTTCCTTAAGCCGGAATGTCTGCAGCTAACCGGTTCTTTCAAGCTCCGCGGTGCTTACTACAAAATCTCGCAGCTCACTCCCGAAGAAAAAAGCCGCGGCGTTATAGCATGCTCTGCCGGAAACCACGCACAGGGGGTCGCCCTCGGAGCTACCAGAAACGGTATCAAGGCTCTTATTTGCCTCCCCGCAGGTGCACCTATCTCTAAAGTTGAAGCCACAAAGCGTTTCGGTGCCGAAGTATGCCTCGTTCAAGGCGTTTACGACGACGCTTACGCAAAAGCTATCGAACTACGAGACAAGCATGGCTACACTTTCGTCCATCCTTTCGACGACCCGCTCGTCATTGCCGGACAAGGCACCATTGGGCTCGAAATCCTTGAAGAATTACCCGACGCTGACGCTATCGTTGTCCCTATCGGTGGTGGAGGACTAATCTCCGGCGTCGCTTTTGCCGCTAAATCCATCAACCCAAAGATAAAAATTTATGGTGTGCAAGCCGACGGCGCACCTTCTATGGCAAGCAGCCTTAACTACCACCGAATTATCCACCTTAACAGCGTTAACACTATCGCAGACGGTATCGCTGTGAAAGAGCCGGGGGTTAACACTTTCGATTTCTGCAACCGATACGTCGACGGCGTTGTGACTGTCAGCGATGACGAAATCGCTGCTGCTATCCTTAACCTCATTGAGAAACAGAAACTTGTCGCTGAAGGTGCAGGCGCAGTCTCTGTTGCAGCCGTTATGGCTGGCAAAATTCCCGTCAAGGGCAAAAAAGTCGTTTGCCTCGTATCAGGCGGCAACATTGACGTAACTATCCTTAACCGCGTGATTAATCGTGGACTTACAGTAGGCGGACGTCTCTCCACTCTTAACATTAACCTTGCCGACAAGCCGGGACAGCTCTCCGGTGTCTGCAACGTCATCGCACAGCTCGGCGGAAATGTTATCTCTGTAATACACGACCGTATGGACTCCCACAAAATTAATGGTTGTACCATCCGCATTGAGCTCGAAACTCGAAATGCTGAACATATCGCAGAAATAAAACACGGACTCTCTGAGCAAGGTTACACCGTTTTATAATAATTCCGTTTTTCCTTACGAAATTAACACAAAACAATGAATATTTGCAAAAAAATTACTATATTTGCAAAAACATAAGACAAACTATTAACTAATTTTTTTAACTAACCCTGTAATAGTACATGAACAAACTATTATTGCTTGTCGCTGTGGCTCTGTGCCTTAGCGCAAGCGCTCAACAAGTAAAAGTACTTAATCCATAATTCAGCTATTATTCCACGTAATATTTCAGAGGCTTGGTGACTTTTTTGC
>JBJECS010000039.1:0-4651 GCA_051871335.1 Muribaculaceae bacterium
AAACCTTTCCCTCAGCGAAAATATCACCTCGCCTAAAGTCCCGGAGCGCAGCCACGCTTCCATAAAGTCTTCCATGCATAGCCTCGCCGTTGAAATCGCTAAACGTGGATACAAGGTCGAAACTATGCGCAAAGGTGAAGTCGTGATTGTCACCATTCCTACCGACAACCTTTTCGCTCCTAACGACACTCTCCTAATCGACGGTGCAGCTGAACGACATTTAGCGACTATTGCCGCATACCTTAACCGACCGGGAAAATACAAATTTCTACTCGCTGTCCACAGCGACGACACAGGTTCTGAAGAATACACCATCGACCTCACTACCAAGCGTGTTGAAGCGCTTTACGCCTGGTTTGACGCTCGCAACAGCAGCTCTTCTCGCTACGTCTTCGGATATCCTATGGGTGATTCCTCTCCCATCCTCCCTAACAATACCCGCGCAAACCGCGCCGCTAACAGAAGACTCGAGATTTACATCGTCCCTCTTGAATTTTAGTATAGTTATATAGCGCATTTCTCACGCAAATTTACTACCTTTGCACTATATTTCCGAATTATAAAAATATACAGATAGAATATACAAATGGCAATCGAACTTAAAGACCTTACCAAGCGTAAGGACAACTACTCACAGTGGTATAACGAATTAGTTGTTAAGGCTGACCTCGCTGAGCAATCCGCCGTTAGAGGTTGTATGGTTATTAAGCCTTACGGATACGCTATATGGGAAAAAATGCAGCAGCAGCTCGACCGTATGTTTAAGGCTACCGGTGTGCAAAACGCTTATTTCCCACTACTAATCCCTAAATCTTTCCTCTGCCGCGAAGCTGAACACGTTGAAGGTTTCGCTAAGGAATGTGCCGTTGTTACACACTACCGACTCAAAAACGACCCTAACGGCACAGGTGTCGTTGTTGACCCTGACGCTAAACTCGAAGAAGAACTCATCATACGCCCTACTTCTGAGACCATCATTTGGGGAACTTATAAAAACTGGATTCATTCTTATCGCGACCTCCCGCTCCTCTGCAACCAGTGGGCTAACGTCATGCGTTGGGAAATGCGTACCCGTATGTTCCTCCGTACTGCCGAATTTCTCTGGCAGGAAGGCCACTGCGCACACGCCACCGCTGAAGAGTCTGAAGCTCGCACTGTACAGATGATTAACCTTTATGCCGACTTCGCTGAAAAATATATGGCTGTACCGGTAATCAAAGGCGTAAAATCTGCTAATGAACGTTTTGCCGGAGCCCTTAACACTTACACCATCGAGGCTATGATGCAAGACGGCAAAGCTCTACAGAGCGGTACTTCTCACAACCTCGGACAAAACTTCGCAAAGGCATTCGACGTTACTTTCATCAACAAGGAAAACAAGCCTGAATACGTCTGGGCGAACTCTTGGGGCGTTTCTACTCGACTGATGGGCGCACTCATCATGTGCCACTCTGACGATAACGGTCTCGTCCTACCTCCACACCTCGCTCCTATACAGGTTGTTATCGTGCCTATTTTCAAAAACAACGACCAGCTCGCACTAATCTCCGAAAAAGTCAATCCTATCGTGGAGAAACTCACCGCTATGGGCATCAGTGTGAAATACGACGACTCAGACAACAAGCGCCCAGGATTCAAATTCGCAGACTACGAGCTTAAGGGTGTTCCTGTTCGTCTCGCTATCGGCGCTCGTGACCTTGAAAACGGCACTGTTGAACTCATGCGACGCGACACTCTCGAAAAACAGGTTGAACCTCTCAAAGGCATCGAAAACTTCATCGCAAACCTCCTCGAGGATATTCAGGAAAACATCTATCAGAAAGCCCTCAAGCGTCGTCAGGAAATGACTCGCACAGTCGATACTTACGAAGAATTTAAGGTTGAAATAGAAAAAGGCGGATTTATCCTCGCTCACTGGGATGGCACTACCGAGACCGAAGAGAAAATCAAGGAAGAAACTAAAGCTACACTTCGTTGCATCCCTCTCGACGGCGACAAGACTCCTGGCAAGTGCATGGTTACAGGACGTCCTTCCGCTCAGCGCGTAATCTTCGCAAGAAACTACTAATTTCAGTATATTTAAGTCAATACAGCAGGCTTTCTTGCCTGCTGTATTTCTAATTTAACAGGTTTTACCCCACCACCATGTCTTTACCACGAATAGCGATTGTAATCCCCTGCTACAACGAAGAGCAGGCTCTCCCCATCACAGCCCGGGAAATCCTCGCCCTCATAGACCGTATGGCTGACGACGAGCTGATTTCACGAGACAGCTATATCCTATGCTGCAACGACGGCAGCCGTGACGCAACGTGGAAAGTGATAACAGACCTCCATGCCGCAGACAATAGGCTCAAAGGAATTTCCCTCGCTCACAACCGTGGGCACCAATATGCGCTCCTCGCCGGACTCATGACAGCAAAAGACGCGTGCGATGCAGCTATTTCCATTGATGCTGACCTACAGGACGACCCTAACGCTATCATAGAAATGGTTCACAAATTCCGAGACGGCAAAGAAATCGTTTTCGGCGTTCGCTCTTCACGAAAGACCGACACTTGGTTTAAGCGTACTACCGCACACGCCTTTTACTCTTTCCAAAACGCTATGGGTCTCGAGACCGTCTACGACCATGCCGACTATAGGCTCATGAGCCATCGTGCACTTGAACTACTATCACAATACGGTGAATCAAACCTTTTTCTCCGTGGTATCATCCCGCAAATCGGACTCGAAACAGACATCGTCACATACGAGCGTAACGAGAGAGTCGCAGGTGAATCTAAATATCCACTGAGCAAAATGTTAAGTTTCTCCATTGATGGCATAACTTCTTTCTCTGCCCGACCAATGCGCTGGATTTTCATGACAGGGCTAATCTTACTCGTCCTTGACATATTCATCGCAATTTACGTCCTCCTCGCTTACTTCCATCACTCCGCAATTTCCGGCTGGACATCTATCATGCTATCTGTATGGTTCTTAGGCTCTCTCATCCTCATGGGCATCGGAATTGTTGGCGAATACGTTGGTAAAATATATATTGAGGTCAAAAACCGTCCACGATACGCCATTAAAGACTATCTCCTCGACTGATGAAAGAAACTACCGTTGACATATTTAACGCCGACACTTCATCATATATGCCTATGCCTTACGCAGAACAGGGCATACAGGCAGGTTTTCCATCTCCCGCACAAGACTACATCTCTGAAAGCATCGACCTTAATCGTGAACTTATCAGGCACCCCGCCGCTACATTCTATGGCAGAGTTTCTGGCGACTCTATGATTGAGGAAGGAATAGAAGAAGGCGACATTATCGTTATTGACCGAGCCGTCGAGCCTCGTGACGGAGACCTCACCGTTTGTTGCGTTGATGGTGAATTTACTCTAAAACACATCAAAATCGAAGGCGACCACGCTTGGCTTATACCGGCCAACGAAAGCTTCGACCCTATACTCGTCAATGGAGACAACCGTTTCTCCATATGGGGTGTTGTTACATACACCATCAAGCGCTCTCACCGCCGTTAGCCGCTCTTTCATGTACGGACTCGTTGACTGTAACAATTTCTTCGTCTCTTGCGAGCGTGTTTTCGCACCAGCACTCGTAGACAAGCCTGTCGTCGTTCTCAGCAACAACGACGGTTGCGCCGTTGCTATTTCTAACGAGGCGAAAGCTCTCGGGATTCGACGAGGTGACCCACTGTTCAAAATTCAGGAAATAGTTGACGCTAACGGAGTCGTCACCTTCTCAGGAAATCATAAACTTTACGGCGACATGTCATCACGCGTCATGATGACACTATCCTCCATTTTCCCAGACATTGAAATCTACTCCATTGACGAGTGCTTCATACCACTTGACGGCTTCCCTCACGACGCTCTCGAATCTCTCGCCAGAAAAGCTGTCACCAGGGTCAGACGTCACACAGGCATTCCCACTTGCTTCGGTGTTGCTCCCACTCGCACCCTCGCAAAAATCGCTACCCGATTCGCAAAAAAATTTCCAGGATACCGATGCGTTTGCTTGATTGACTCCGAAGATAAACGCCGAAAAGCGCTCAGCCTGACTGATATTGGTGACGTTTGGGGCATCGGACGTAGACTCGCTAAACGGTTCGACTCTCTCGGCATTAAAAACGCACTCGCTTTCGCCGAAATGCCTCGACGACAAGTAAAGGAACTTTTCAACCTCCCCGGAGAACGAACTTGGCTCGAACTTAACGGCACTCCTTGCATCGAGGAAGACAGACAGGAGACTGACCGTAAGCAGATTTGCACTTCGCGCAGTTTTTCGCAGATGATTGACACTGTTGAAAAGCTGGAGGAGGCGATTTCTGCTTTCGTAACCATCGCCGCACGAAAACTCCGCGAGCAAAACGGATTCACCAAAGACATCACAGTGTTTATACAGACAAACCGTTTTCGCGACGACCTGCCACAATACTATGGCTGCACTACAGCCGGATTTGAAGAAGCGGTTAACGACACTATGACCCTTTGCAGCACCGCAATCGACGCTCTACACAAAATTTTTCGAAAAGGATATAAATACAAACGCGCCGGCGTTCTCTTTCCCGAAATCATTCCCGCTTCTGGTGTTCAGCACTCCCTTTTCATTGACGACACTCAGCGTGAAAAACGAC
>JBJECS010000040.1:0-4586 GCA_051871335.1 Muribaculaceae bacterium
GCGTGAAGCATAAGATGCCACAGAACCGTCGGAATTTGTGATAGTGAATGTGCCATAATCTGCATCTTCCGGATATTTGACAATGCTTACTATTACAGTGTCCTTGTACTTCATATCTTTTACGTCGCCTAACACTTCCACATCGTCAAAGGCAAAGCGAATACCGGTGTAAGAAAGTGCACTATGTTCATAGTCAAGTTCTCCCCATTTTATTGAAGATCCCCACGGAGCATTGATATCCATATATCCCCAGCCATTCACGTCTCCATCTTTCAATTTTACGGAACTCATACCAAGTCCTGAATATGAAAGAGTTGTCAAATCGCTGTCACCTACCCAATAACTCCAGTAACCGAGGTACCAACCGGACTGCCAGAGAGAAGTGTAAGAAAGACTGCTGCATTTCCAGTGGTCGTAGTCGTAAGCCGGATAGCCATATGCGTTTTTATCTATAGGGTGGTCTATCACATGTGAAGTTTTGGCTTCATTGATAGCATTTTCGCACAACGTAGGCGTATCACCTGCCGGTGCAGACGTTTGCCCCATAGAAGAATTTACGGAAAAATAGTCAAAACTGATTTTCGGGTCATTTTGAGCGGTATCAAAGTCAAAATATACACCGTCTATCATTTTTGAAGACTTGTCACAACCAATTCCGCAAAGAGTATTGCCCATAGAACCGGTATACTGAGTGAGAATGTATAAGTCATCACATTCTTTTGCTACTGCACGAATCATATCTTCGCCTGTAGCATCCCCACTCCAGCGATAGCCCCAAACGTAAGTCACATCTTTGCCCATTTTGTTGAAGTGAACAAGTAGAGCGGCAGAATTATCACCTTCTCCTGCCCAATGAGTAATGTTTCTGAACGATAGTTGCTGTGCCACTAACAATGATGGTAACAGAACTAATAGTAAAAGTAATTTTCTTAACATTTTAGATAAAAATTTAGAATTAGACAACTTAGTTATTTTATTGATATTCAATTATTTGTCGACACAAATGCAATATGAGCAGGTATATCGCCTGTTCTGACGCTCCACTTTTTGTGCCCAAAACTGTCAAAACAATATAGTGTCCCGCTGGAAACGTAGTTTTTCGCATCGGTCACAAAAATATCGCCTGTTTCAGGATGGATTGCAATTCCATAGGGTATAGTAATGTCTTTTTCTGTACCGTCTGTAATAAAATTATTGGATACAATTTCCTTTGTTGCTATATTTATTATCCCATAAGTTATAATATTGCTTGAGGTATAATTATTCCATTCTGTTGCGTAATAGTATAGTGAATCACCATAAAATGCCATGTTTGAGCATGAAACTGGAATAGTGTCAGTTACAACCATCTGATTGTACCCTCTTTTTTTCTCCATCACATATAGCCGTGACGGAATATTCTCGTAATTGCCTCGCGATGTCACCCACAGCTTGCCGTATTTGTCTTTTTTCAAGCGATGAAGGTTTATACCAACCGGTATTTGCCGAACCTGCTTGAAATCTACCATCTGAATCACTGAAACAGTATTATCATAGTTCGGTGCACGATAGCCGCCGGAGTTGGCAACATACATATAGTCGCCAATGATTTCCATTTCCTCCGGCTGATACCCTACTGATACTTTTCCTGTTATTTCAAGAGAAAGTGTATCTACACGATATACTGCCCCCTTTGGAGCATCAGGGTCTATGCGGACAGGTCCTACGTATGAACTCACGTATGCTGAGCCTCGATAGAAACGGACATAACGGCAATTTGGAATATTGACCTGCCCTAACCTAATTCCTGTTTTAGCATCCATAACCTCAACCTTATGACTACAGTTAACAACCACATACATTTTACTTCCATATATACCAATGTCATTACCCACGTCACCTAATTCCTTGACTACGTTAGGATTTCGTTCTGCATATATGTTCCTCGCATATAGCCCCGTAAAATAGTCAAGATAGTCAATAGTGCATTTATTAGACCCCATATTGCCCTCGTTCACGAGATAGAAACCACGGATATTTGTGTTCTCTCCAGGAAAATCCGAAATAATATCATACTCTGTAGGCACCACAAGTTCGTCTTCTCGACAACCTGTGATGCTAAAGAGTATTGACAGAAATAGAAAGTAATATGTATTTTTCATATCGTTATATGTCTAATTGTATGGTAAAACGATAATTTCTCTTAGGCATTGGATAATTTATTATCACATCATAATCTTGTGAAAATAGATTATTTATCTCCACACGAGCTTTGATTTTAAGGTTAGAGACAATAAATTCATGACACAATGCTATATCACTCGTATACCATGGCTGAGTATAATTGTAACGGATATTCTCCTGCTGATTATAGCGTTCACCCACATACATAAACGAATAATCCACAAACCAATGCTTCCACCTCGCATTAAAAATTGCAGAGCCCGAATGATGTGGAATATATGGAATCTGGTCTCGATAATAATTATCTGCCGGATTTGTAATATCTATTGCTCGCTGATATGTGTACTGTCCTCTGACAGTTAGGTCTATATCTGATGTCGGAGACATCGTTGCTTGCATGGTAGCATCTATGCCACGAATATCCACTACTCCAAGATTCAGCATAGTCCACCTAAACTGTTGTCCTTTTGGATAAGCAACAATTTTGTCTTTAACCTTGTTATAGTACACATCAAGCATAAAACAAAACCTTGAAAGCAACCTGCGACGATTTCTGTCAAACGCAACCCCCATGTTATACTGCGTTACCCGCTCAGGATTTAACTTGGCGTTTCCCATATCTGCATAATACAGGTCGTTAAACGTAGGCATTCTGAATGAACGTTTTGTGAATGCTCGGACTGTAAAATCTTTTGTATTAAATGGGTAGGCACCTACATATATAGCCGGTGTAAAACCACTTTTATCTGTGGGTGACTCCTTGCCTTTTACTTTATCATTCACGATTGTAGCGACAATAGAACCTCTCACTTTGACCCTGCCTAAATTGAGCGCTCCCACTACAGATGTATAGTGGGTGAATCTTTTAGGCTCTGCAAAGTCATACATATCTGCCTTAAGCCCATTCCACTGCAAATCATAACCCACAGAAGCCGAGAAACATCTAGTAACAGGCATCATTATTGCTATTGAACCATACGCCTCCCTCTGCCTATACATATTGTCCACCTTCACAAGTTTGTCATCATTATTTATGTAATGAGTACGATAAAAAGCATATTTTAAGTTTGCCAAAAGCGAGAACTTATTCAACTGTCTTTCTAACCGTACTTGTACAAAACTGTTTGTATCCCAAATTCTTTCACCTCTACGCCACACGTTATTTACAATAGCGCCAGGGACTCCCCGCTCTGAATTATAATTATAGCCCTTTATGCTCCACAGTCCATGGGATATTTCTCCATTTAGGTTAAATTCAAGTCTTGTTGCATTTATGTCTCCGTTTTGGCGTACTGCCGTTGTATCATAGGCAAGTTCTCCCGCAGGATTTACTCTTCTATACCTGAATTTATATTTGCCTGATGAGTTCAACCACTCAACACTCATCTGTGCACTAACTTTTTCAGATAATTTCAGTTCTACCATTGCAGAAGGATTGAGTAAGTCAAAAGACCCTGTCTTAAATGTCGCTTTGGCATGATATGTTTCTCCATAGTTAAATTCCGGAACTCGTGTTTTAATATATACAGCCGCTGCACTGCCGTAGTCTCGTGCCGGCTGCAATATATCTGCCTTATTGCCATTGTATAATGATATAACTTCTACATTATCCAATGAAAACTGTCCTAAGTCTATCTGACCATTTTGGGCATTCCCAAGCATGACACCATCGTAACTTACTGCTGTATGGTTTGTTCCCATAGAACGAACATTGATGGTCTTAATGCCTCCAACACCTCCATAATCTTTTACCTGTACACCGGAAAAGTATCTCATCGCATCAGCCACAGATAGGCTGTTCATGCGACGTAAGTCCTCACCCACAAGACGTTGAACGGTGACGACCTCCTCAATGGGTCGCCTCCTTCCTATTACGTTTATTTCAGACAGAAACACGCTGTCTTTCATTTCCTGACCATAGCTTGGCACAACGTAAAGCGCCGCAATTGCCATGGCGCAAAAGCGATTTCTAAAACTCATCAATTATCACTCGTTTGACAGTTAATATTTAAATATATTCTGCCAAACTGCGATTATTGATGCGATTAATTATCATGGGATACACAAGAAATACACGCACAAGCTCTCATATTTCATGAGCTAATAATGCGCACCGGTGAGAGACTCTCACCTTTGTAAAAATCATCCTACTCGTCCTCGCAAGTTTCTGACAGAAAATATTAAAAATGGCAGGTCTTCTGACTTGTCCTCCTCTTTGGCGTCTTCCCAAACACCTTGCCGGTATTCAGTGACATTATGCCAAAAAAGAACTATTTGGACTTACAGCAGCGGGACTGTTCAGGACTTTCACCTGATTCCCTATTAAGCAGCATCCCCTCTATTGGGTAGCCCTGGTAAACACCATTTTCGACGCAAATTTACACATTTATTTTCAATTAATCTACATGTTGCTTAAAAAATCT
>JBJECS010000041.1:0-23646 GCA_051871335.1 Muribaculaceae bacterium
ATGTGCTGAAGGGAATTAACCTCCATATAGAAAAGGGAGAACTGGTGTCAATAATGGGTGCATCCGGCTCCGGTAAATCAACCCTGCTCAACATCCTTGGTATACTTGACACTTACGACACCGGTGAATATTATCTTGACGGTTGCCTTATCAAAAATCTTAGCGAAAACCGTGCCGCTGAACTTAGAAACAAGATGATTGGATTTGTCTTTCAGTCTTTTAACCTCATAAACTACAAGGACGCTTTGGAGAATGTTGCACTGCCGCTGTTCTATCAGGGAGTATCTCGCCGACAGCGAAATAAGCTCGCTATGGAGCAGCTTGAACGCATGGGACTTGGCGACCGTGCTCACCACCTTCCAAGTGAACTCTCCGGCGGACAAAAACAGCGTGTCGCTATTGCACGTTCACTCATAACCAAGCCATCTATCATCCTCGCCGACGAGCCTACAGGTGCTCTCGACAGCAAGACAAGCCACGACGTGATGAAAATCTTCAAAGACCTTAATGCAGACACCGGCATGACTATCGTTATCGTCACTCACGACCCGGGCGTAGGAGAGCAGACTAACAGAGTTATCCGCATCAGCGACGGTATAATACAGTAATGCGCTATGTTTGACCTGATTAGAGAAATTTACCAGACTCTGCGTAACAACAAGCTCCGCACCTTCCTCACCGGATTTGCCGTTGCTTGGGGCATCTTTATGCTCATTATCCTGCTCGGCATGGCGAGGGGCGTGGTAAATGGTTTTGAAAATAGCAGAGGTAGCAAAGGCACTAACAACGTAAACGTCTTTAACGGCAGAACGTCTAAGGCTTACGCCGGTTATAAGGAAGGACGATTTATACAGCTCAAAAATTCTGATACTCAGACTGTTAAAGATGATGTAAAGAACCATGTGGAAAGCGCAACCGCTTTCGTGCAGGGCAGCAACAGCGTCATTTCAACCCCTCACGACTACATCTCTGCAAATTACTCCGGTGTTTACCCTTCTTTCCTATCTCTCCGCGGCGAAGAAATCCAAGAAGGACGCTTCATAAACGATATGGATATGCAGCTGCAGCGTAAAGTGCTGGTAATCACCCGCAAAAATGCCCGTATGCTTTTTGAAGACTCCACGAAAGTAGTGGGCGCGAAAGTCACCATGCATGGACTAACATTCACTATCATAGGCGTTTACGACCCTGAATGGGGTGAAGACGTTTTCATCCCTTACACCACCGCCAGAAACCTCGCCGGCGGCAGCGATAACGTAGACAGACTTACCCTAACCATCAAAAACGTCAAGACACTCGAGGACGGTAAGGCTGTTGAACAGGAAATTAGACAATCCCTCGCTAACACCCACAAATTCGACGTTAACGACCAGTCTGCAATCTGGGTCTGGAACCGTTTTACGCAATACATCACCGCCAGCAGCGCTATGGACATCCTGCAGGTTGTAATTTGGCTTATCGGACTGTTCACCATGCTTTCAGGCATTGTCGGAGTCAGCAACATCATGTTTGTTTCCGTAAAGGAGCGTACGCACGAAATCGGTATCAGACGCGCTATCGGGGCTAAGCCTCGGCACATCTTGACACAAATCCTCACTGAGAGCGTCGCCATCACCACGCTTTTCGGATACATCGGCGTATTTTTCGGCATCCTCATCACAGAGCTCCTTAAGCAGCTGCATTTTGAAGGTATTAAAGACCCCACTGTAGACATTTCCATCGCTATTAAAGTGACACTCGTGCTTGTAGTGGCTGGATGCATCGCAGGACTATTCCCTGCACTTAAAGCACTGAAAGTTAAGCCTGTAGAGGCATTGAGAGACGAATAAAAAACTACAAAAAAATGAAAACTTCAATATTCGACATAGACAACTGGAGGGAAATTGGCGCTACTCTCGCACGAAACAAGACCCGCACTTTCCTCACTGCCTTCGGTATTTTCTGGGGCACAGCCATGCTGGCGATGCTGATGGGAGGAGCGAGAGGACTGGAAGACATTCTGAGAAGAAACTTCGACGGATTCGCAACAAACACCGCACTACTATTTCCCGGTAGACTCACAATGTCTTACAAAGGATTCAACAAAGGCTCATCTTACAACCTGCAGCAGGCAGACGTTGACGGTATAAGGCAGTCTGTACCGGAAGTGACAGCTCTAACCTCTGTTTACTCGGTAAGCGTTGTCGCTTCTTATGGCAGACAGTCCACCACATGCAACGCAACTGGCGTTGATGCGGAATATCCTCTCATCATGCAGCCTATCATGTATGAAGGAAGATTTGTGAACGCTTCTGATGAAAAGACCGAGCGCAAAGTATGCGTAGTAGGCAAAAAAGTAGCTGACGAGATTTTCGGAAATGGCGAATCGCCCATCGGTAAATATGTAAGTCTCTCCGGAATATACTATTACGTCGTAGGCGTAGCAGGACAGACTTCAGACATTCAGATTAACTCTAAAATCGACGAGTCAATCCTTGTGCCTGGAAACACGCTCCGCCGTTCATTCAATCTTGGCGACGACATCGGAGGACTGATGCTTAGAGTGAAAGACGGCATTACACCCACATCCATTCAGCCTCGAATTGAGCGCATTATCCGCCGAAATCATCCCATCCACCCCGACGACGACAACGCAATTATGTTTTGGGATATTTCCGAGCAGTTTAAGATGGTTGATTCTCTGTTTATGGGCATTATGGTTCTGGCTATGTTTGTGGGAGTGGGAAGCCTCCTTGCCGGAATTATCGGCGTCGGAAACATCATGTGGGTAATAGTGAAGGAGCGAACTCAAGAAATCGGCATCAGGCGAGCCATTGGAGCAAAGCCGAGAGATATAATCGTCCAAATCCTCTCAGAAGGCGTAATCCTTACTTTTGTTGCAGGACTCGCAGGCATATGCTTCGCTACACTTGTGCTATACATTGCACAAATCATTACGGCAAACGAGGTCTCTGTCCCTCACTTCCAGCTCTTCTTCTCACAGGCTATCGGCATTATGGTCACATTTATGATTCTGGGCACTCTCGCCGGACTTATACCTGCCACTAAAGCAATGAAAATCAAGCCTATAGAGGCTATGAACGATAAGTAATAGTTTTTGAAAATAATAAAAATAAGTCATCATAAAAAATTCTGAAAAATAGTCATGAAAAAATTCTTTAAAATCTTGATTTGGATTGTAGTAATTGCAATTTTCATCGG
The DNA here is from genome assembly GCA_051871335.1 of Muribaculaceae bacterium. GTDB lineage: Bacteria > Bacteroidota > Bacteroidia > Bacteroidales > Muribaculaceae > CAJUPY01. Next base: position 3,202 of record JBJECS010000041.1, read on the forward strand.
CACTTTTGTTTACCTGTTCATAAACTCTTCTCCGAAAGAGACTGTATATGAACTCGTTAAACCTACTCGCGAAACAATTGAACGCACAACAGTTCTCACCGGCAAAATTGAGCCGCGTGACGAAATCGAAATAAAACCACAGGTATCAGGCATTATCGCTGAAATTAACGTTGAGCCCGGCGACGAGGTCAAAGAAGGCGACATCATTGCTAAAATCAAAATTATTCCTGACGAATCACAGCTTTCTTCCGCTCGAAACCGCGTGCGCGTAGCTACACTGGACCTCGAGGAGAAAAAACTGGAATATGAACGCACTAAAATGCTATATGACAAGGGATTTGAATCTCGCGAAAAATACGAACAAGACCTCAACGCATACAGCAAGGCCAAGGAAGAGCTTAAGGCTGCTGAAGACGCTCTGTCTATCATTAAAGACGGTGTTTCTAAGGAAGATGCACAGCAAAGCAACACTCTCGTCCGTGCAACCATCACAGGACTTGTTCTCGAAGTGCCGGTAAAGGTCGGTAGCTCTGTTATCCAAGCCAATACAATGAACGATGGCACTACTATCGCCAAAATAGCCGATATGAACGACCTGATTTTCAAGGGGAAAATAGATGAGACCGAAGTTGACCTCCTCTCTGAAGGTATGCCTATGAGAATTTCCATCGGCGCCATATCAGACTCAAACCTCGATGCCATTATCGAGAAAATATCACCTATCGCAACTGAAGACAACGGCATCAACACTTTTGAAGTCAAGGCTGCTCTCACCGTCGACGACACTCTCCACCTCCGCGCAGGCTATAGCGCAAACGCTACCGTAATCCTCTCACGCGTAGCAGACGTAATGACTATCCCTGAGCGTGTTATAGAGTTTGTAGGTGACTCCACTTTCGTCTATTGCCTCACCGACACCGTGAATGGTCAGAAATTTGAGCGCAGAGCAATAAAAACCGGAGTCAGCGATGGTATTAAAATCCAAATTGTAGGCGAAGACGTGGATTCCACCACTAACATTCGAGGCACTGCACTAAACTAATTCTATGCTAATTTACATTTCACTGTCATGAAAAAAATTATTTCCACAATCATAGCACTCGCAACCATCGCCTCCGCAGGTGCGCAGACTAAATGGTCGCTGGACAGCTGTATAAACTATGCTATCTCCCACAGCATCTCTGTCAAAAACGCACAGGCGCAAAAAGACCTTGCCGAGCTCTCCGTCACTGAAGCTAAAGACGCCTTCCTGCCTACAGTAAACGCCAACGCTTCACAAAATTTCAACTTCGGGCGAGGACTGAATAACGAAAACACTTACGAAAATCGAAATACGTCAAGTTTTTCTTGGGGTGCAAACCTTAACATCCCTCTATTCCAGGGACTTAGCGACATCAAGCAGCTGAAATACGCAAAAATAAACCTCCGCTCCATGCTCCTTCAGCTTGATGCGGCAAAAGACAACGTGACGCTAAACGTCATCAGCCAATACCTGCAAGTGCTTTACTATAAGGAACTTGTAAAAACCGCGGAGGAGCAAGTTGAACTGTCTAAATATGAGGTTTCTCGACAAGAAGCACTCGTAAACAGTGGCAAGGTCGCTGAAATTGACCTAATACAGGCTCGTTCACAGCTCGCACAAGACGAACTATCAGTCATTTCAAACCTCAACGATGCAAAACTCGCCTTACTCGACCTCGCTCAGCTACTCCAACTGCCCGGAATTGAGGACTTCGACGTTATGCCTCTCGACGAGACTTCTCCCATAATCCCCTCTGCACAAGACGTTTACGCTGAAGCTTACAATAAGAATTATGGTGTTCTTGCAGCTCGAAACGCAGTGCAAGCCGCTGATGCACAGGTAGATGTCGCAAAAACCGGCTATTTTCCCCGCCTCTCCTTCAATGTTGGCGTAGGAAGTAGCTATGTGAACATGAGCGGATTGCAAAACACATCTTTCTCACAGCAGATGCGCGACAATTATTCCACTTCAATCGGTTTCACTCTCCAAATCCCGATTTTTGACGCATTCTCAACACGAAACTCCGTCCGCCGCGCACGCGTACAGGCTATACAAGCTCGCCTCACACTGCAAGATACTGAAACACAGCTACAAAAAGACATTCAACAGGCATATTACCGCGCTGTCGCTGCCCGCGAGAAATACGACACAGGACTGAAAACAGAAGATGCCAGCCGAGAGGCTTTCGTGGCGATGAAAGAAAAATATGAACTCGGACGCTCCACTCCCACCGAGTTTGAGCAAGCGAAAACCACTTACCTCAAGGCGCAAGTAAACCGACTTCAGTCGCACTACGAATACATACTCCGCTGCCGCATCCTCGATTTCTACTATCGCAAATAATAAGGGACTATAAACCGCGTTCAAATCGGAGTTTCTGTCACAAATGACAAAAATTCCGATTTGAATTTTGTTATTTACTCACAAAAACGTATCTTTTAAGTCGAAAAAATTGTCATAAATTACATAAATTCCGAATGAGATGCTAATTCATAGTGAGGAATGCCAAATAATCAGGGATGACAAGGGAATAACCACAATGAGCATTTATGACATTCTCCTAAAGGACAACGCATTAGAATTATAAAAAAGGGCGCCACAATCATGACGCCCTTTTCTTATAATTGATTGATTATTAGCGAACAACCTTCTTGCAAACCTCTCCATTAGCCTTGCGGATGATGTAAACGCCGGCTGCCGGATTACCAGCCACTTTCTGACCATTGAGGTTATACATCTGTGAAGCAGTGTTTTCACTGTCTGAAACTACCATTTCAGCTGATGCAGAGCCATCGTAAGAGACCTTGATTATAGCTTCAACACCGGCTGCGCTAATCTTGACATCGCAGGTTCCTGCCTGGTCACCACTTGCAGTAAATACCGCCTTAGAGTCAATATATCTGCCGCTGAGAGCCACATTGAGCCATTCCGGGAGAGCACTGCCATCAGCCTGAGTTGCTGTCAATTCAGAGCCATCATAGTAGCTGCCGAGAGCAACTTCCTGCACACCTTCTTCAGAGATTGCAACTTCTTCTTTTGACGTGTAGAGCCATGGATAAGCACCATCTATTGCGATAGCGAAAGATGTATAGTCTGTGTATGTTGCCTGTGGGCTAAGTGATGTACGAGTTTCTCCACCCATAGAGATTTCCTTCTCAATCCAGCCGAGAGCGTATCCGTCAGGATTTGCTGTGATAGACTGGAATGGAGCGAAGTATGTCACGTTTGCGGCATCATTAAAGCCGCTGAGGCGGATTACATAGCACATGCACACGTCTGTGGACATCACAACCGGAGCTGCAAAAGTGAATGGGATAGTGTAGAAGTTTTGATTGCCACCACCTTCAAACATTGTCATTTCGCTGCCCTTGCAGGTTGCGGTTGCAATAGCCTCTGTCAGAGTTCCTTCATCGCTCAGAGGGATTACTTCGAGCTTAAACTCTGCGTTTTCACCGATTTGTCCCTTTGCACTAACCCACGCATTAGAGAATACAATAGGTTTTTCCTGCGGGAAATAATAGTTCATGATAGCCACCATCTTCACGCCTTCACCTTCGCCTTCTTCTCCACCGAAAGTGTAGTCTGTCCAGAATTTGTCAACGTCTGCGCTGTATCCATAGATAGGTATTCCGACTTCCATGTCATTGTCTTCAACTACAATTTCAAATCCTTCTGTTTTATAGTCAAACGGAAGCATACCATAAGACTGGATTTCGCCGGAAACACTCCACTCTGCGCGTCCACCAGCCTGGAAGTAGTTATAAAGGCTATAAGAACCCGGTGCTGCGCCTTCCTTGCTCACTGTAAGGACAGGAGAATTATAGCAGTTGTTGCGGCATGTGAAATCGCTTGAATAGTCCGGATAATAAGTAGCGGCAAGGTCATGGTCATTTGTAGTGAGAATTTCATTTGTAGCCCAATCTTGATATTGCCACTGGCTGGTGATACCCGGCTCCTCAGTCGTATTATACCACACAAGCTCCTGACCTACAGGATATACCGGCATAGAGAGTGACAGACCGATGAAATCTTTTGTAACACCAAAATACAATGCTCCGAGTGGGAATGAATATTTTGCTTCAAGGCATGGGTTAGACAGCATTACGTCGTCGATATACATTGTGTTGCCATCTGCACCAACATATCGGAATGCCACTTGCACTGTCTTTCCTGCATACGCAGCAAGGTCAATAACGTGCTTTTCGAGAGCACTTGGCGACATGTCAAAGATTTCGCTTAAAGAATACGCCTTGTATTCGTCAAAGTAGTCCTTTATTGTTGTCCATTCGGCATCTCCGTCAGCTTTTATGAGCACCTGAAGGTTTGCAGCCGGGCGAACTTCAGTAAATACAAAGGCATCCCAATCCACACAGTTGAGGTCGAAAAGGAAAATCGGGTCAACGTATGCGTTGTAATACAGGATTGGATAAGCCGGGAGTGTTACTGCCGGAGTAATAAGCCATTCGTCCTTAGCCTTGGTCTGAAATTGGATGTATTCGTAGTAAGTTCCGTTTGGTGCAGGCTCGTAAGAGCTTGTACGCTCTGAAACCGCCCATGCAGCCGGCTCAGCCTCACCGCCCTCTACAGCCACAGACTGTACACTCCAGCCTTCAGGCTGCCAGGTTTCTGCGCCGTCACAAGCCTCAAAGTCTTCAGACAGTGCGATTGCAGATGCTTCCTCTGCCTTAAATGATTTATTGCCTGAAACTGAGATTTTGCCGTTGCGGTTTGTCACAAGACGTTTTGAAAGCACTCCATTTGCATCTTTCACTGTCTGCAACACAACGCCTTTAGATAGTTTTTCACTGCTGACAACCTTAAGGTCGTCAACTTTTAACGATTGGATACTGACGCTCTGCTCCATTGAAACGGGCTGTGCGGAAATTTTTACGTCTTTTGCTTGCACGCTGAGTGCAGAGCCTGCTAAGAGTGTGGAAATTAGTAATGATTTTATCATAATAAATTAAATTTGAGAAATTGCACGTCGCAAAGTTATAAAAATAAATCCGATTAGCCAAATTTATTTCACTTTTCCCTAATTTTCCTCAAATTTTATATCAATTTTGAGCTATGCGTTATTTGGAATGCTACGCTTCATCAGGAAGTAAGCGGTGGCTACAATCATAGTGACGATGATGGTGTAAGACCATCTATATTCGGGGCTGGTGAGGAAATAACCCACGTTTATTACCGCCTGAGCAGCAGCATAATAAAGCGAGACAAGTCGATGCTCGATATGCCATACGTCCACCATTCGCTGATACAGGTGGCGTCGGTGTGGAGTGAAAAGGTCTTCACCCATAAACAGTCGCTGGATGATGGTGAGTGCAGAGTCTATGGCATATATTATCAGGATTACTATCACCGACGCTTCCGCTGTAGTGATTATATAATGCGCTATAAAATAGGCTATAAAATAGCCCAACACGATAGTGCCCACATCGCCGGGAAATACCAGCGCATTTTTTCGATAATTGAATATACATAGCACTAATGCCGCTATTATGAAGGTGATTATCAACGGCTGAAGCGACGTAAAATACCCGATGTGAACACTTGTGTCATACATGTAGTATACCGTAGTGAGAGTAACTATGGAGTACAGCGCCATCATGCCGTTTATGCCGTCCATAAAGTTGAAGCCGTTTATAAACCCTACACTACACAAAAGCAGGATGAGGAATATGTCAAGGTGTCCGTCCGGAATTACAGGATAAAATGTATAAGTGACTATAGCAGCGTGTATTGTAAGGCGGAAACCGGGGCTTATTTCGTGATAGTCGTCGATAAACGAGAGCAAGAAAAGCGCTCCGCCACAGATTAGCAGTTTAGACATTGTTGTCGATGTGACTTCATGAAACCACAGGGCGCAAATTATCGCACCAACGTAAAATATAAATCCGCCGCCCGTAAGCGTATACACTTTATGCGAAGAACGTGGCGTGACCGGGTCACCTATTCCCACTTTTCGCGCTATAGGGAGGTAGAGGGTTTCCATCGCCAAGAGTATTATTGCGATGACTATGAAATAAGTAACATTTTCCATCGTGTCAAAATATAATTTTAAGGTAAGATAGCGCCATCAGAGAAGTATGCGCAAGGTGTGATTGAGGTAGTCGTAAATTTTGTGGGTGAATATTTCGCCGGGCAGCGTCAAAAATCATGACAGTGTCCCAGCCCATGGTATTGGGGTGATAGAAATCTTTTGCCGGATTATCTCCGATATATACAAACCGCTTTGCATCGAGGCATTTTTCTTGCAGCAGCCTAAAGGGCATTGCGCTTGTCTTGTCATATCCCGTTTCCTCAGAGATTATTATGTAGTCTATGAGGTGCTCTATGCCAAGCGCGCTGATTTTCCTACGCTGTCGTTGTGAAAATCCATCTGTGATTATAGCGGTGGTATAGCCTTTGTCTTTCAGGTAAGCCAACATGTCACGAGCTCCTTCTGTATCTTTCAGCGGTATATCGCCGGAGCGGTAAATAGCTTTCATTTCCTCCACGTCTGCGCCCGGAAGATGGGCTGAAAGATATTCAAAAGCCTCGTATGGCTTTTCATGCGCAAGAAAATTTTGGCAAAGCGAGATGACGTCTTCATTTTTAGCGAAGTCGTCAAAATCGCAGTTTTCCGAAGCACGACACACCTCGCCTGCATATCTCTGAAGAATTTTAAGATATGCGTTTAAGACGTAGTCGCGCTCCTTGTATAGCGTGTCGTCAAGGTCAAATGCTATTACGACGTTACTTGCCAAAAGCCTCCTTTATCGTAGTTATTACTCTGTTTACTTCATCATCAGTGAGTGAAGAGCCGCTCGGCAGACAAAGTCCGCGGTTGAAAAGGTCTTCAGCCACATTTCCGCCATAGTATGGACAGTCGGCATATACAGGCTGCATGTGCATCGGTCGCCACAGCAGGCGTGATTCAATATCGTGCTCTGCAAGGAATATGCGTATTTGGTCTGCAGAAACAGGAGAGTCCGGCGACAGCGTTATTGTGGTCAGCCAGAAATTTGAATTGTGCCTTTCGCTCGGATTTTCATGCACGGTGATATATCTGTCACCATGAAAAGCCTCGGAATACATCCGGTGTATCCTGCGACGGCGTTCAACATGTTCTTGCAGCACCTCCATCTGTCCGCAGCCTATTCCGGCAGAGATATTACTCAGGCGATAGTTGAAGCCTATATGCTCATGGTAGTAATATGGACGGTTTTCGCGAGCTTGAGTGGCATAGAAAAGCACTCGCTTTGCACTCTGTTCATCGGGGCAGATAAGCGCACCCCCACCGCTTGTGGTGATGATTTTATTTCCATTAAAACTCAGTGCTCCATATTCTCCAAATGTGCCACACTTGCGCCCGTCGTATTCAGAGCCGAGAGCCTCTGCCGCATCTTCCATCACAGGAATGCCGTATTTCTCCGCAACAGCCATCACCTCATCCATCATCGCCGGCATACCGTAAAGGTGAACCGCAACGATGGCTTTAGGGTATTTGCCGGTCACTTTTTTTCTGTCGATGATGGCCTCCTCTAAAGCTACAGGGTCGATATTCCACGATTTGCTTTCAGAATCCACATACACCGGCTTCGCGCCAAGGTATTTAATAGGATTTGCGCTTGCAGCAAAGGTAAACGACTGGCATATCACCTCGTCTCCCTCGCCCACGCCGAGCATCAGCAACCCAAGGTGAATTGCTGCAGTACCCGCGCTTAGAGCCACCACATTGCTTGCTCCTGTATAGTTAGCCAGCCTGCGCTCAAATTCGTCTACATTTGGACCCAGGGGCACTACCCAGCTGTCCTTAAACGCCTCGTCTATGTATTTTCGTTCGTTGCCACCCATGTGAGCAAGTGACAACAGTATACGATTTCCCATTTTTGTGTAAAATTTTACAATTATTACAATTCATTTGCAAAATTACGACTTTTTCTGTAATGATGTGTTTATTTTGCAAAACTTTTTGACGCATTGGGTTACCCTAAACAAAAAATACGGATTAGCGACCGGTGGCGATAAACTCGATGGCACGGTCAAGCCAGGCGTCGCGATTATCGCCATAGCACTCATCGTAGTTGTAATCCAAGGTGATATCGGGTGTGACACCTTTACCTTCGAGAAAAGCACCGTCGACAGTGCGTGTGCATTGGTCGCACATATAGCCGTAGTGAGGTCCATCCACGCTTCCGAATGAGCCGGAGTAGAACAAATTGAAATCATTGTTGAGCACACCTTGGGCACCGTATGTGCGTTCACCCATCAAGTATGCGTTTGGCATTATTTTAGCTAAGAGACCCGAAATTTCAGCCATTGATATAGAATAAAGGTCGCACAGCACAACTATTTTTCCAGACAGCTTACGAGTGCGCTCGTATGGGTAAAACACTTGTGGAATCCAGGGAGAGTAGTCATATCGACCGATTCCGGATTTATGGTGAGTATATATGGCAACTGTTGGTTGCTCTAAAAACAGCCCTAACAAGTAAAAATTGTCCATTAAGTAACCGCCGATATTGCCTCTGAGGTCAAATACAACGTCTGTAATAGCAGGGTTGTCCAGTGCGTTATGCAAATATGTATCTACAACGTCCTTGGCATTCTGCATGGCGAGCCAGTTACTATGGTCTTCCTCAAACAATTCATCATTGTCATAGTCGTCACGCTGTGGTTCAGGAACGGAGGCATCACTCATAAGTGGAGTGATTTTGAAGTTGGAAAGACCAAAGTAGAGCACATGGTCGTCTATTATGGCAGTGCAGAAGTAATTGTCGTTGTGCAAGCCAAATTTCAAGTTGGAGACGTTTGTGCCGGAAAGCAAGTGTTCGTAAGCTTCACACACGCCATAGCCGTTGAAATTATGGAAATAAGGACGCTTTTGTACTTCTAATTTGGAAGGACTAATCATAATGCCGGAATTGCGTTCTGCTCCATCTCCCCAAAGGTTGTATATAAGCAGACTCATATGATGGTCAATCAGTGTACCGGTGGCACCTTCGTAGAGTTCTCTGAGCTCGTCATTGGTAATGCTTGAGCGCTCATCCAACTCCAGGAAACGTGGCATATACTCGCTGTAAACGGCATCCCAGTCTGTAGAATCCACGTCCCAGAAAACGTAGTTTTGGTTGATGGATTTCCACACCGCATCAAATTGCTCTGACGGCTTGGAATACACTATCATTTCATCAGCACGCAGCAGCTCCGGCTCGTCTTCACGGCAGGCGGAAGTCACGACGATTGACAATACCATGGAAATAAACGGAAATATATTGCTAAGTTTCATATTTGCAGCTATTTAGAATTGAAATAATACACACATCCCACTTGAAAAGTAGTTGTGCTGTTGTAGCGCGGAGCAAGGTTTCCTTTGGAGCCTGAAGCAGTGTCGACAAGGCTGTAGTGAAGCATACACTCGGCTCGCGCTTCAAAATTGGAATTGACGTGATAGCCTACTCCAACAGAAGCGGCCAAGCCCAAGTCAAGGCGCTCGTCGCGTTCAGAAATGAATTCGACGCACTCATCGTAATAATACCAACTGCTTTCGTCGTTAACCTCCGGCGAGCCCCATGGTCTGAAAATATTGATGTCAAAGCCTTTGCGATAGCTGTGGAGCCAATAGCCCACATAGCCTCCCATGCCAAGGTATCCGCGCACTTGCAGAGTACCGAAGCTGAACTGCCCCATCACAGGCAGGTGCATGTAGTGGTCGCGCACTGTCTCAGTGGGACCTTGGTAATAGCCGGTGCGGTGATTCTTATGACCTTTTTGCAGATAGCAAACATCCGCACGCAGCGAAAACCAGTCTGTCACGGCATATTGCACCGGAATAGACATTGAGAAACCGCCTCTCCCCTCATAACGCAGGTCGTAAGCATACCCTTTGGCATAGTCATAGCTATTGTAGTCGTAGCCTGCCATCACTCCCACGCTCCATTGCGCACGAGCCCCCAAGACAGTCATAACAGCAAAGACAAATATGAATACTCGCTTTATCATAACATTTTGGAATTTGTATTTTTTGCAAAGATAGCAAATCTTAACAAGCATATTGCAAACAATTTCAAAGTATTATTCAAAAAAATGTCCCAAAATATTTTTCTTTTTTAAAATAAATATATAAATTTGCGACATCTAATTGGCAGATAGCCTGTTTGGGATATTTGTCTTATGGCACTACCACAAATTAAAACGGAAGCCGACCGAGGCGGTAAAGCTCATCATCATAGTCGTAAAAGTGTGGTCTTTTTCTTTGATGAAACCTAGGTCCCACGTTCCGTAAAGTCCAACAAACCAAGCCTTGTGGTTGTATGCTGAGCCAATGTTGATGCGGTTGTTGAAAGAAAGTGCGTTTTTAGAGAGCTCAACGTCACCGATAGACCCTCGCCTGAGCCCAACAATTGGCGAGATGTTCAGACCAAGTGTCCAGTTGTGAGGGAAAACAAAGTTGTAGCCATATCCGAGCTTAAATGCATAGTTTCGGTTCAGTCGCTTGTAGCTGTAGTTTTCCCAGGAAGACGGTATCAGCGCCTTTATATGCTCAGGCTCGCCACTGAAATCGAAATTATAATCATCCTGGCGATAAGAAATGCCGGCAAAAAACGACCCTGCACTCTTTTTCTGTATCTTGCTGTAAGAGAAGGCTGCCGCCTGTGAGTATTTGTTATGATTGAAGAAGTAATAGGTCTCAAGTCCCCATGAGCTGCAGTTTATACCATCAAAGCTGTAAGGTCCGAAGAGTTTATTTCGGTCCTTGTCATACCACTTGATTTCAGTACCGACGTCGTTACTGATAAAATAGAAATTCGCAGCTATCAGGGAACATGAAAATCCGAAGTCAAAGCGTTTACGCGCCTTTTCGCTGCCCCCGAAGAATTTTGATACGTTTATGTCGTATCCTGCGCTTAAAGCGAGGTATGACACGTGCAGACCCATTGACGTACAAGGGTCTGATATCATTTCCATCTGCTGGTCGTCTTCAAACTGGAATTTATAATAGTCTATCCAAGACTCATTACGCTCTATGACTTTGAATTTATATCCGGTACCTACAACATAAGTAGAGTCGTAACTGTTAAACGTCTTATCTCCCCAACGGTAAACGTCGATGCAGAATTTCGGAAATTTCCCCCACGATGCGATTGTATCAAGCTCTATGCCGACGGCATGGCAATCTACCACGCATATCAGCATAAAAAATGGCAATAATATGCTTCGAAAAAATTTCATAGCTGCAAAGTTACGCACTTTTCCTGAATTGTATTTATTATCGTAACAAATTTGAACAGAATTTGCGCAAATATGACCATTTTCCTACGTGTAATAGGCTTGAAATCCACAGCAAAAAGCATTAGTCTTTATAGCCGGCTTTTATCTGTGTATACTTTAGCTTCCTCACCCATCTTGTAAAAAAGGTAATGTCAATTGACAATTTTTACGTAAAAATCGTCAATTGACTGACCGAATTTATGTTTTTCAGCAATTCTAAATGAAATCTTGGTAATTATCTCTATTCACTACATGGAACGTGGCGTTTGGATAAGACTCCATAAAAATTTTAGGAGCATTGGGCATCTTGTTGCCCCACTTAAATTCCAGTGCAGTGAGCCCTTCTGAACTTTCCTCAATCAAGTCAATTTCCTGGCGGTCGTATGTACGCCAGAAATAAAATTCCTTATTAAGCCTCTGATTGAAATTATTCTTGCGTCTCTCACCAATTATGTAGTTTTCCCAAAGAGCCCCCACGTCTTGCCTCACAGCAAGCGGCAAAAAAGAAGAAATTATCGCATTTCTCATGCCATTGTCGTAGAAGTACCATTTTCCAGCTTTAGTGACCTCTTTTCGCAGATTGCGGGAATATGCCCCAAGCCTGTAAATGACAAAAACCTTCTCAAGGAGGTCAAGGTATTTTTCAACTGTGTTTTTACTGATACCAAGCTGCTTGCCAAGCTCATCGTATGAAACCTCGCTGCCCAGCTGAAAAGCCACGAGGCGTAACAGTTCACGCATTTTTCCGGAATTTTTCACTCCGTCTATTGCCAATATATCTTTGAGCAGATATGAATTTACAATATCTCTCAAATAGTCGGTCTTACGCTCTATATCATTTGTCATTACGACGTCGGGATAAGAGCCATATATTAGCCTTGACTCAAGCTCGCGACGTGTGTCAAGTGGTGTTTCCATCTGTGAAATCTCTCGCTGAGAAAATGGAGTTAAAACAAACTGGGTGCTGCGTCCGACTAATGGCTCTCCAGTCTTGTTCAACAGGTCAAATGACGAGGAACCGCTTGCAATAACTCTGATTCCCGGCACTTCATCTACAATCAATTTTAATATGCTGCCTATATGTGGGATGTTTTGTGCTTCGTCTATAGCCAACAGTCCTATTCCGTTAAACAGATTCCGGTAATTTGAAATTGTCCTATTTCCCAATAATGCGATGCTATCGTAGTCTTCGCCATTCATCACCATTGTCTTACCCGGAAAGCTGTCTATGATTTTTCGCATAAGTACAGTCTTTCCTACCCGACGGGCACCAAATATCATGACAACTCTATTTGGCTCTATCCGTGATAATATCTTATCCTGTAGTATTCTGTCTATCACCTCCATAATCCGTATATTTTCTGCCTGCAAAGATAAGATTTTTTTGCCTTTCAAACAATTATTTTGTAAAAAAGGTAATGTCAATTGACGATTTTTACGTAAAAATCGTCAATTGACTGACCGAATTTACCAATTTTAGGGCTTTTTGCGGATTTTAGGGGTATTTCACACATATTTATGCAAATTCTCAATAAAATTTTGTAATTTTGCAGCATACGAAAAAATATGATATTATGCATAATACAAAAACACTAACTACTATCGCAATGACTATGGCAATGATGGCTGCTACATCATGCTCATCTGACAAACAGGACGAGAATATAATCGACCGCCCTACCGAAGTCAAGATTGAAAATCGACATTACTCTATCGACGTGCTTGAGGCACTCGGCAGAGTTTCTGCGCCTACCGTCTCACCTGACGGCAAAAAAGTACTCTACAACGTATCATACGAGAGCGTAGAGCAGAACAAGAGCAACAACGACCTATATGTGATGAACATAGACGGCACGGAACAGACCCGACTAACCCGCACAGCAAAGTCGGAAGGCGGAGCCGCATGGATTGACGGAGGTAACAAAATCGCATTTATCTATGCCGAAGATGGCGCGCCCCAGCTCTGGGTAATGAATGCCGACGGCAGCGGACGAAAGTGTGTTTCAAACATTGAAAACGGAATTGAAGGCTTCCTGTTTTCTCCGGACAGCAAAAAGGTAATACTCATCTCAACAGTTAAGTACTCTCGCGAGGCAAAAGACGTCTACTCAGACCTTCCAGAGGCAACAGGACGTGTAATAGACGACCTGATGTATAAGCACTGGGATACTTGGACAAAAGACATCCCTCACCCATTCCTCGCAAACTTTGACGGCAACGAGCTGACTAACATTGAGGACATAATGGCTGCTGAACCTTATGAGTGTCCGATGCGTCCTTTCGGTGGCATTGAATCCTTCTCATGGGCACCTGACGGCAAGAGCCTCGTATATTGTTCTCGCAAAAAGACGGGTATGGAATATGCACTTTCTACTAATTCAGACCTATATCTCTATTCACTCGAAGACAAATCTACCCGAAACCTCACCGAGGGCATGATGGGATATGACACAAATCCGGCATTTTCACCGGACGGCACTCAGCTGGCATGGCTAAGCATGGAGCACGAGGGGTATGAAAGCGACAAAAACCGTATCTTCGTCATGGACATGGCTACGGGCGAAAAACGTGACCTCACTATAGATTGGGACTATGCCGCAGATGCTATTGCCTGGAACCCGAGCGGAAAAGATATATATTTCACTGCACCTCACCTGGGAGTCACTCCTATCTTCAGCATCAATGTGGAGAGCCGCGAAGTGAAAACCGTTGCTGAGGGAGTTTGCGACTACGCTTCTCTCTCCCCCGCCGGAGAAAACACTCTCGTATCCATGTATCACTCTTTCCTCGCGCCTAACGAGGTATGCGCTATCACCGACGGAAAGGTGACAAAACTGACAAGCGTAAACGATGAGCTACTCGCCGCTGTAGACATGCCAAAGGTTGAAAAACGAATGGTAACAACTACCGACGGCAAGGAGATGACCACTTGGGTGCTCTACCCTGCAGATTTCGACCCATCAAAGAAATATCCAGCCATCCTGTACTGTCAGGGCGGACCTCAGCAGGCTGTAAGCCAATTCTGGAGCTACCGCTGGAACCTTGCACTTATGGCGGCACAAGGATATATCGTCATTGCCCCGAACCGCCGCGGTCTCCCGGGCTTCGGTACAGAATGGAATGCTCAGATATCCAAGGACTATCCGGGACAAAACATGCGCGACTATCTTAGCGCAGTGGACGATATGAAAAAAGAGGCTTATATTGACGGTGAACACATAGGCGCTGTTGGCGCAAGCTATGGCGGATATTCCGTATATTGGCTGGCGGGAAATCACGACGGCAGATTTGCATGCTTTATCGCTCATGCCGGCATCTTCAACATAGAGACTCAATACCTTGAGACAGAGGAAATGTGGTTTGCAAACTGGGATATGGGTGGTGCCTATTGGGATAAGGATAATAAAGCCGCACAAAACACATTTGCAAACGGCTCTCCTCACCGCTTTATTGACAAGTGGACTGCGCCAATCCTCATTACTCATGGAGAATATGACTTCCGCATCCTTTCTTCACAGGGTGAAATGGCATTCAATGCCGCTCGCCTGCGCGGTGTACCTGCAGAGATGCTCATCTTCCCTGATGAAAATCACTGGATTCTAAAGCCACAAAATGCGGTCATGTGGCAGCGCGTATTCTTCCGCTGGCTCGACAAATGGCTCAAAGGGGTAGATTACCAAAATCCTCCACTGTATCAGCCTGCAGACAAAGAATAACCATCAAATTGGAATATTCGATACCATAAAGTGCGACCCTTTGAGGTTCACTTTATGGTATCTTCATTTTTATAGCATATCTATTGTTTTTATTACACAAAAAATGAGTAAATTTGCAATAATTTTTAAAAATTGATATCGTGGCGGTAATTTTAAATATTGACACTTCTACAGAAGTCTGCTCTGCGGCACTGACTGCGGAGGGTATGATACTGTTTCACCTTGAATGTTTCGAGGGACAAAATCATGCAAAACTGCTTACCGGGTACGTAAAGCGCTGCCTTGACTATGCCAGGGAAAAAGAACTGAAACTTGATGCGGTGGCTGTAAGCATGGGTCCCGGCAGCTATACCGGACTGCGAATCGGACTTTCAGAAGCAAAAGGACTTGCATACGCGCTTGACATCCCCATCATAGGAATTGACACCCTACAACTAATGGCAGTCTCTGCCATGTTTCGCGCCGACCTGGAACCCGAGACACTGTTTGCTCCGATGATAGACGCACGCCGGATGGAAGTTTACACAGCAGTCTACGACCTTGGGCTAAACGCACTTGTAGAGCCCACTCCGCTAATTGTGGAACCTGACAGTTTCGACAAGTGGCTGAATGAAAATAAGGTCGCGTTTTTCGGTAATGGCAGCGACAAGGTGCGAGATGTAATCAAGCATGAAAACGCAATTTTCGTTGATGACATCAAGCCGCTCGCAGTGGACATGTGTGCACTCGCAGAGAGAGCATACAGCCGCCGAGACTTTCTGGATACGGCATACTGCACTCCAAAATATCTAAAAGAATTTCAAGCAACAAAACCAAAAAAACTTTTTTAAATAAATGAAAAAGAATACCATAGCAATACAGTCGCCATTTCCTCACCGCGACGCATACGGTGCTATTGCCATGCCGGTTTATCACACTGATGCATACGAGTTTGACAACGCAACCGTAATGGCAGATGCGTTCTGCGGACGCATCAATGAGCCGGACTATTCACGCGTAACAAATCCAACAGTAATAAATTTTGAGGAACGCGTGAAAATGCTCACCGGAGCTCGCGACGTCGTGGCTGTCAATTCAGGAATGGCAGCTATCAGCAATACTCTGATGTGCCTTGCTGCAGCCGGGAAAAATATTGTAACTTCTCGCCACCTCTTCGGCAATACCTATGCTCTCATATCAAAAACTTTAGCCCGATTTGGCGTAGAATGCCGTGCGGTAGATTTGCTGGACCTTGAGCAAGTAAAGGCTGCAATAGATGAGAATACTTGCTGCCTGTATTTTGAAATTATGACAAATCCCCAGCTTGAGGTAGCAGACACACGCGCACTGAGCGCTATAGCTCACAGCCATGGCGTACCGGTAGTGGCAGACACTACCGTAATCCCTTTTACAGAGTTTAATTCACACGAGCTGGGAGTGGATATAGAGGTCGTGTCAAGTACAAAATACATCTCAGGCGGAGCGACAACCGTAGGTGGACTTATCATAGACTATGGCACGGTGGAAAACTTCAAGGACGTTATGCGCCGCGACATATTGATGAACCTTGGCGCATACATGACTCCCCATGTGGCTTATATGCAGACACTCGGACTTGAAAACCTCAATGCCCGCTATACACTACAGTCTCGCAACACCCTGGAACTTGCAACTCGTCTGCGTACACTCAATGCCATCAAGAGTGTAAACTATGTGGGATTTGAGGACAATCCGTTCCACGCAATATCAGTTTCCCAGTATGGCAAGACAGCCGGCGCAATGATGACTATCGACCTTGAGAATGAGCAGGCTTGCTTTGACTTCCTAAACAAGCTAAAGCTAGTAAAGCGCGCCACAAACTTGTTTGACAACAAGACACTTGCAA
This sequence comes from Muribaculaceae bacterium, assembly GCA_051871335.1. GTDB lineage: Bacteria > Bacteroidota > Bacteroidia > Bacteroidales > Muribaculaceae > CAJUPY01. The sequence goes on from JBJECS010000041.1 coordinate 20,063, forward strand.
TTCATCCGGCATCAACAATCTTCGGACCTTTCACCGCGCAGCAGCGCGCAGAAATGGATATACTCGACACCACTATCCGCCTTTCCGTAGGGCTTGAAGACGTTGATGATATCTTTGAAGACATCAAGCAGGCATTGGAGTAACTAATCCCAACCATTACAATAAAAAGCGTATGGGCATGAAAAATCACGCCCATACGCTTTTCTTTTGTCGCCTTGTAATTACACAGTCACCTCACCGATAAGTGAGCAACCGAGATAGTTTTTGACCTCTGCAGGGGTAAGACCGAGCCCAAAGAGATACATCATTTTCGTGATTGCAGCTTCAGTGGTCATGTCGTGTCCGGAAACTACGCCCGCCTTTGCAAGCCTGTCGCCGGCAAAATACCTGGTGTCGTTCACACCACCGTTTGCACACTGCGTAATGTTTACTATCACCACGCCACGATTTACAGCCTCAGCAATAGCATCGGTAAACCAATGGTCGGTAGGCGCATTTCCGGCTCCGTATGTGCGAAGAATTATGCCTTTAACGCCGGGTGTGGCAAGCTGGTAGCGAAGAATGCTTTCAGTAAGACCGGGAAAGAGGTCAAGAACCATTACAGCAGGATCAAGATGCGGCTTCACGTCAAGTGGACGGCGTGACGGGCTACGCCACAGAGCCTCCTGATTAAAGTGTATCCCGAGTCCGATTTTGGCGAGAGAGGGATAATTGTTGCTTTTGAATGCGTTGAAATTATCAGCGCTCATCTTTGTGGAGCGGTTGCCTCGCCAAAGGTAGTTTTCAAACAGAATAGCCACTTCCTGAACCATTGGAAATCCTGTAGCATCGGTTGCGGCAGCAATTTGCAGTGCCGTAATCAGATTTTCCTCGCCGTCGGTACGCACTTCGCCAATTGGAAGCTGTGAACCTGTGATGATTACCGGCTTGTGGAGATTTCCGAGCATGAAAGAGAGTGCGGAAGCAGTGTAAGCCATCGTGTCTGTGCCGTGAAGTACTACAAAACCGTCGTACCGGTCGTAGTTTTCGCTGATACTTGACACAATCTGCTCCCAAAGCTCAGGACTCATGTCGCTGGAGTCAATCGGATTTTCAAACTGGATATGGTCTATGGCATAGTCAAGTTTTTTGATTTTGGGAACGTTGTCTATTAGATGGTCAAAATCAAATGGCTTTAAAGTGCCGGTTACGGCATCCTCAATCATGCCAATAGTACCTCCGGTGTAGATAATCAGGATGTGTGGCTGGTGTCTGTTCATGGTGGTTGTGTAAGATGAATTATCCTATTTTCGCGCCCGGAGTAGACTGTGCTGAAGGAGAAATGACGGTGAGAGAGCCGTCTGAGTTTACGGCAGAGAGAATCATGCCATTTGACACAATTCCGCAGATGGTGCGAGGAGCGAGATTTGCGATATAGACGACCTGTTTTCCGACGAGAGTGGCAGGGTCGTAGTGCTCTGCGATGCCGGAGAGGATAGTGCGAGGCTCACCTGTTCCATCGTCGATAGAGAACTGGAGGAGTTTTTTCGCCTTTTTCACTTTCTGACAGTCAAGTACAGTACCCACGCGGAGGTCAGCCTTTGCAAAAGTCTCAATATCAATAGTTTCTGCAACAGGCTCAGGCTTGAAGTTTTTAATGATATTTTCTTTCTTAATTCGCTCAAGCCGGTCGAGCTGATACTGAATTGTTTCGTCTTCGATTTTCTCAAAGAGGAGTTCAGGCTGCTCTAGCTGAGTGCCGGCAGCGATAATGTCGCACTTGCCGAGCATATCCCAGTTGTTATCAGTGATTTTAAGGATTTTAGCGAGTTTTTCAGCCATGAACGGGAGGAACGGAGCGAAAGCAACCTCAATGTTAGCACAAATCTGAAGAGCGACGTTGAGAATGGTTTCTACACGTTTCATGTCTGTCTTAGCCACCTTCCAAGGCTCAGCATCTTGCAAGTATTTATTTCCAAGGCGAGCGATGTTCATAGCCTCTTTCAGCGCTTCACGGAAGTGGAAGCCATCAAGGTTTTCAGAGAGAGCGGTTTTTATAGCTGCGAGTTCGTCGAGAGCGGCTCGGTCGATGTCTTGAAGCTCACCAAGTGCCGGCACAACACCATTGAAATACTTGTGAGTAAGTACGATAGCGCGGTTTACGAAGTTACCAAGGATTGCAACGAGTTCGCTGTTGTTGCGAGCCTGGAAGTCACGCCATGTAAAGTCGTTATCCTTAGCTTCAGGCGCGTTTGCAGTGAGTACATATCGGAGCACGTCTTGCTTTCCCGGGAGGTCACGGAGATATTCGTGGAGCCAAATAGCCCAGTTTCGAGAGGTGGAAATCTTGTCGCCCTCAAGGTTAAGGAACTCGTTAGACGGCACATTGTCAGGGAGTTGGTAGTTGTCGCCGTAAGCCATCAGCATAGCGGGGAATACGATGCAGTGGAACACGATATTGTCCTTGCCGATGAAGTTAATGATGCGAGTTTCAGGGTCTTTCCAGTATTTTTCCCAAGTATCAGGCAGCAACTCCTTTGTGTTTGAGATGTATCCGATAGGCGCATCAAACCAGACGTAAAGCACTTTTCCTTCAGCACCTTCAACCGGCACAGGCACACCCCAGTCAAGGTCACGGCTTACCGCGCGCGGCTGGAGCCCGAGGTCGAGCCAAGACTTGCACTGTCCGTAAACGTTAGGACGCCATTCCTTGTGCTCGTCAAGAATCCAGTGTGAAAGTTTATCCTGCCATTTGTCAAGGGGGAGATACCAGTGCTTTGTCTCGCGCAAGACAGGCGTATTACCGGTGATAGCACTCTTGGGATTGATGAGGTCTGTAGCATTGAGCGATGTGCCGCATTTCTCGCACTGGTCGCCGTAAGCGTTAAGGTTGTGGCAATGTGGACATTCACCAGTCACATAACGGTCTGCGAGGAATTGGTTAGCCTTCTCGTCGTAAAGCTGCATAGAAGTTTTTTCCACAAATTCGCCTTTGTCGTAAAGTCGGCGGAAAAATTCGGATGCAGTTTCAGAGTGAAGGTCGGTGGTAGTGCGGGAATAGATATCAAATGATATTCCAAGCTCTTCAAACGAGTCCTTGATGATTTTGTGGTAGCGGTCCACGATATCTTGTGGAGTAACACCTTCAGCCTTAGCCTTTATAGTGATAGGTACACCATGTTCGTCGCTTCCGCCAATCATAATCACGTCCTCGCCTTTAAGGCGCAGGTATCGCACATAAATATCGGCGGGTACATATACACCGGCAAGGTGTCCGATATGAACCGGACCGTTAGCATAAGGAAGGGCAGTAGTGACAAGTGTACGTTTAAAATTTTTCATATATCGAGTAATATTATTTGTTTTTAAAGAGATTCAAGAATTCGTTTGAGTACCACCTGTGCGGAAATCTCGCGGTTTGCGGCTTCCGGGATAACGAGTGAAGTAGGAGCCTCGATAACGTCGTCGCTAACAATCATATTTCTTCTCACCGGCAGGCAGTGCATGAAGAAAGCATTGTTTGTAAGAGCCATTTTCTCGGTAGTGACGGTCCAACTACGGTCCATGTTCAGGACTTTGCCGTAATTAGGGTCTTCGTAAGCGCT
>JBJECS010000042.1:0-4566 GCA_051871335.1 Muribaculaceae bacterium
CTTGCCGATATAGTATCCGCTCAGCGTAACACTATGAGTCGGCTTTTCATCATCCCATGCTTCATCGCCCTGCTCAGCAGTCGCTCCCATTGTGTATGTTCCTCCAGGAACATAAACCATCTCAAATGTCACTCCATTCACCTCAAATGTTTCAATTTTCGGGTCCGGTTGTCCTTCGCTGGCTATCTTTTCTGTTCCCTCCACCGTCATCTCCTGCGCCGCCACACTAGACGACACCACCGACAGCAAGATTACCATCATCACACACTTAAACACCATTCCTAATCCCGTGTTTCTCAAACTCTTGTAAGATAAAGTTTTAAATTCCATAATAGTTAAATTTTTAATCGTTTTTTATAGTTTATACTCATTTTTGTTGTTCATTTGTTCGTAATTCCTCTGCAAAGTTACAACATCCCTACCCCCTTTGTCAATATCTTTTACAATATTTAACATAAATCACCCATTATTTTACACTCATTTGCATTTCTCCCCATCTATTCTCTTTTCACCACTCTCTGTCCTTATCCCCTTGATTTCCACCACCTTATCGTAGGGACGTGACGTGTCACGTCCGCCTATATCAACCACCACCTCTATTCTCTATCTCATTGATTTCCACCGCTTTATCGTAGGGACGTGATGCATCACGTCCGCCACTATTCTCTATCTCATTGATTTCCACTACCTTATCGTAGGGACGTGACGTGTCACGTCCGCCCTCATCCTCCGCCCTTATCTCCCTGATTTCCACCGCCTTATCGTAGGGACGTGACGTGTCACGTCCGCCCCATCAGGCGAGGCTTCCGCCATCCGGCAGGCTCGGAGAGCATGCTGTCATGCTTAAGACCAGGCAAGGAGCGGAGCGACGACGCCTGGTCATCATCAATCCACCTACCTCGTGGCTCGGAGAGTCACGTCTTATGGTATCACTAAACGATAAACCTTAAACGCTCAACGCTTGCATATTTTCAAAGCAATTTCGGACGCCTTTCAGCGCCCGAAACCCAAATAACCCAATTAAACATCTTGCAACATGCATTGCATATTTCTACTTCACATACTCCTTCGGCAACACCGGCATTGCCCCTTTCTGAGTACATACATACGCCGACGTGCTGACTGCCAGATGATGTGCCTCTGATACCGACTTCCCCCTCAAAATTGACGCTATAAACGCTGCGGTAAACGAATCTCCTGCGCCTACTGTATCTGCTACCTCAACCTTCGGTGTGGGCACAAACGACACATTGCCCGGAGTAAATACATAGCTGCCATTGACGCCACAGGTGAGAATTAGCATCTTCAGATTATACTTGCCTAACAAAATCCAGCATTTATCCTGAAGGTCTATCCCCGGATAGCCAAACATTCGGCTCACCGCTACAAGCTCTTCATCATTGATTTTCAGGATATTACATCTTGACATCGAATTGCACAAAATTTCCTTATTGTAAAACCCCTGACGCAAATTTACGTCAAACACAACAAGTGAATCCTCTGTCTTTGGCATCGCGTCAAGAAAACGGTTGATGGTTTCCCGTGACACCACATTGCGCTGCGCAAGAGACCCGAAACAAACTGCTCTTGTCTTGAGTGCCAGAGACTTAAGTGATTCTGTAAACGGGATATTGTCCCATGCTACATTCTCTTTTATGTCATACTGCGGTATGCCTGCCTGGTCTATCTCCACCTGAACTGTCCCGGTTGGATAAGGAACCACGTCTATGTGCTGCTTCAGACCTTTCGATGTGAAATTTTCCACTATTTCACGACCCAGAGCATCATCTCCGATGGCACTGACTACACAGCTCGATAGACCGAACTGGGATACATGATACGCAAAATTTGCAGGTGCGCCGCCTATTTTCTTTCCTTCTGGAAGCACATCCCACAGTGCTTCACCCATGCCTACTACCATATTTTCCATGATATAATTTGCTTATTTGTTGATTTTCTTGATGTTAATTGTATAAAACAGCAGATATGCAACTCCCACTGTCATCACAGCTATTGCTCCGATTTGACCTATTGCGTCAGACGCATAGCCCATCGCCAAAGGGAATATTGTACCGCCGAAAAGTCCCATTATCATTAGACCTGACACTTCATTCTTCTTTTCCGGAAGTGATGTCAATGCCTGAGCGAATATTATCGGGAATATATTCGAATTGCCAAAACCTATCATTGCTACTCCAACGTATATCGCCGTCAGACTATCTGCAAAGAAGAGTATAAACATCGCTGCAAGCATCATTATCACACTCAGCCCGAAAAATACCCTTGATGATATCACACGTAGCAGGAATGTCCCTGTAAAACAGCCGATTGTACGGAATATGAAATACACCATCGTCGCATATCCAGCCTCCTCTATTGGCAAGCCTACACGTTCTGTGATGATTTTCGGTGCTGTTGTGTTTGTACCCACGTCTATGCCCACATGGCACATGATGCCGATAAAACAAATCAGGATAAATGGCTTGCTCAGCAGCTTCAGGCAGTCTGCTATGCTTGACGCACTGTCCGTTGACTCCTCCTTGATGGGTGTCGCGCCAAGAAACGCTATTGAGAGCAGACACGCAAGCGCAAATATCTCAAATAGTATCTTCCAGCCCATTCCAAATGTCGGCAGATAAGTCGTTGCTCCCCATGCCGCCAATATCGGTGCCAAAAACGAAGCTATCGCCTTCACAAACTGTCCGAATGTAAGTGTGGATGCCAGCTTATCGCCGCTGATTAGGTTAGACACAAGTGGGTTCAGCGATGTCTGCATTATCGCATTGCCTATGCCAAGTAGTGAAAATGCCGCAAGCATTGTGTAATAGTCACTCCCGAATGCCGGGATTATCAAAGAAACAAACGTCACAAGCAGGCTTAACATCACTGTCTTCTTCCTGCCGATTTTGTTCATCAGCATCCCCGTGGGTACGGAGAATAGCAAAAACCAGAAGAACACAAGCGATGGAAACAGATTTGCTTCCGAATCTGTCAGTGACAAGTCTTTCTGTACATAATTTGACGCTGTCCCTACAAGGTCCACAAAACCCATCGCAAAAAAGCACAGCATCACAGGGATTATCTGCATGAGCGAGCTCCTGTTTTCAGTACGGTTATTTTCCATTTTGTCTGATTTTTTTTGTTTTATTTATCATTTTTTATCACTTCACTGAATAGATTTTCAGTCCGTTTATCCGAGCTCTGCCTTCTGATGTCAAAGTGAGCGTTGTATACGGATTTTCCGGGAATACGGTGTTGGTCATCACGCATTTTCCGCCGTTTCCAAACACTTCTATGCTTGAGCGGTCCACATAGATGCGCAGCGACAATTTCCCATCACTCTCATGTGTCACCGAAACTGTATTTTCCGCAAAATTACGACTGAATTTCACGTTTCCGCTACTCTTTCTGTCAAACGTAAGGCTATGATTGACAGGATTATATATAATTTCAGCCTTTTCTCCCGCATTATTGCCTATCGACAAAATTACGCTACTTGCTTTCGGTGCATCTATATCCATCACTATTTCACATGCACCGCCATTGGTTGAGGGAAGTGTGTATTTTCGCAAACTATTGTTTAGCCTTATACTTTTCTGATTTACAACTGCTTTGCCTCTCAGCGCCAGCATTTCCTGAGCCGGATTGCTTGCCGCATATATCTCACCATCAGCACCCCTAAACAGTGTTATCTCACGTGGCAATGTGTTCGCGCTGCGATATTGGAGTGTTGGCACATCAGCTGCATACTGCCAGTTGCTCATCCATCCTATCACCACTCGCCTCCCATCAGGCACGTCGCTCCAGCTCACTGTCGCATAATGGTCTTTTCCATAGTCAAGCCATTTCGTAACTATCTCACCTGCAGCATTTTTATCCGCTATAAATATTTTTCCGTCAAAGTCGCCTACAAAATATTGCGTCGCACTGCCGCCAAAAGGTCCACCCGGATTGATATTGCATAGCAAAACCCATTTCTTCATATCTGTTCCTTCTACTGGCAGCTCAAACAGGTCCGGACACTCCCAAACACCTTCTTGACAACCGATTCCCTTGCCAAAACTACTGCTAAGTGTCCAGTTTTTCATATCCTTAGATGTAAAAAACAGCATCTCTTTTTCCAGCGCATGCGCAAGAACAAGCACCCATTGTCCACTCTGCTCATGCCAAAACATATTCGGGTCGCGCGCCTCTGTCTCAAGAGTTATGATAGGATTTCCGCCATATATGCTATACGTCTCTCCATCGTCAGTACTATACGCAAGGCTCTGCATCTGGCTCGTGCCCGCCGACGTATAAAGAGCTATCACCGCATCTTTGCCAAATCCCGCCGTATTTCCCCTGTCTATCGCACAGCTGCCGCTAAACACAGCGCCCAGACCATTCGGACGAATTGCGATTGGCATTGGCTCCCAGTGAATTAGGTCTGTTGACACCGAGTGTCCCCACGTCATATTCTGCCACTTAGACCCATATGGATTCAGCTGATAATATAGATGCCACTTGCCATCCTTATAAAACATCCCATTAGGGTCATTCATCCACCCATACTCTGGAGTGTGATGA
>JBJECS010000043.1:0-4532 GCA_051871335.1 Muribaculaceae bacterium
CTCCATTTTCCACTCCATGCCCAAGGTGTATGTGGTGCATAGCATTACGAGCAGGATAAGAATTCCCGGTATAAGCATGTTATTTAGATATACAGAGTAGTTAAGGTGTGGATTTTTAAGAGGGTGAGTTTCAATCACGATAGGTTGTAGCACAGCCATTGCTTCATCTTCAGTCAATCCCTTTGCGTAAAGGTTCTCACGTGTGAGAGCAAGCCCTGCGAGTTCAGAGCAATACCTTAAATCTTTCATGAGAAGTGTCCCAGGCACTAAGTAACTTTCGTTTGTATAAAAAGATATTTTTGGTTGCCTGTTTGCAATAGCGTCTTCAGTCAGTCTGTTTGGAATGTAGAAAAAACCAAATATTTCGCCACGCTGCATTGCCTTTCTCGCTTCAGAAAAGTTTTCGTAGCGGTGAGAGAGATCCGTTTCCTCCATAGAACCAATAATTCGACAGACGATGCGAGTGATGTGAGTGTCATCTTCGTCAACTATACCGGCAGATAGCTTAGTTGGGAGCCCATCTTGCATCAAAGTAGTAAAAAAGAGTATGCAGCCGACAGGTACTATAAGCATTACAAACAAAAGTAACTGAGAGTGTGAAAAAATCTCTGTTTCTCTCCTGATAATAGATTTTATCGCACTGCATACTCTTCCCATATTCACATTACACATTTGTATGAAGTATATTTTTATTATTGGCGTCGTATAATTGCAGACATACCGCAGCGTATTCCCTGCATATTCACGTTTTCAATAGGTTTTGCTTCTACCTCAAAAGTCTTAAGGTCAAAACCGTCAAGTGCTTTGGTTGCTTTCCAAGCGGCAAAATTGCCTACATTTTTCATCTTTGTTATTTTTACCCTTATGGTTGTGTCGTATGCCGGAAGAAATATATCTGTTTCCGTACCCACTTTAAGTCCAGGCAATAGGTCCTCGCGAACATTAAAAGTAAACCAAAAGTCATCTATCCTTGAAATATTCATGATAGGAGCCCCTGCGCCTACTAATTCACCGACTTCAGGAAATATCTCAGTCACTTCCCCGTCTGCCATGGCAAGAAGAACAGTTTCACCGATATATGATTCAATTTCTGAAACAGCGCCCTCAGCGCGTCTTACTTGTGCACCTGCAGCATTTTTGTCTTCATAGCGAGCACCATTCACTGCCATGTCATATTGAGCTTTTGCAGCTTTTTCGGTTGCAGCCATAGCGTCGTATTGTGCACGAGCTTCGTCTTTTTTCTGCTCGGCAACAACGCCTTGCTCGAATAGGCAATTTATTCGGTTATACGTTTTTTCAGCAACATCAAGAGCAGCACGAGATTTTTGCCACATTTCGTAAGCCTGAGCTACTTGCTCGTGTCTGGTGCCATTCTCAGCTTTTTTTTGCATAGCCTGGGCCGCATTTACGGCAGCCTGTGCCTGTGCGAGTTTTGCACTAATCTCCGGAGCCTCGAGTATTACGAGAGTGTCACCGGCTTTTACTCTGTCTCCTTCTTGGACTCGGAATTCTACCACTCGAGAAGCTACTTTGCCGGATATACGATAGTCTGTGGTTTCGACTTGCCCCTGAATGATTTCCTCATTTTCCGGCATTAAAAAGCCTATGGCGATTACAATTCCTATGATTGTTATAATCAGAGTTGCTATGACAATTACTGCCGTTAAGTCTTTGTTTTTGTTCATGTCGTTTATGTTTAGTGATTCATTAATCCAGTTGATTTGAGTAGGTATAAGTTTGCGAGTCGTAGGTCAATTTGTGACGAGACGTGGGTTGAATGGGCTTTTAGCCAAGCAGTCTGTGCCTCGAGAACATTGATTACCGGAATTACACCTTCCTTTAATCCTAAAGTAGCATATCTTAGGTTTTCGTCTGCTTCATTGACGCTACGCTTTGCAGTCAGCAGTCTTTCGTTTGCCTCTTCTACTTTTTGCATATTTTGATTAACCTGCAAAATAATTTTCTCGCGAGTTTCATCAAATTTCAATGACGTTAACTCAGCTTGCGCTTTAGCAGCCCGTACTTTGTAAAACCGTTCGCCAAAAGTCACTATTGGAATGTTAACGGCAACACCTATGCTCCACATGCCTTTAAACTGACGCTCAAAGCTGTTAAAAACAGATGGATTAGAAGCTATGTATCCTCCTGTTAGTGTAACTGTTGGCAAGAATTCGGCACGAGCAATTTTCACTTTTTCTTGATATATCTTCTCTGAGTAGTTTAGCATGGCGAGTTCCGGTCTATTTTGAAGAGCAGTATAAACGTCTGTCGTTACAGGCTGTGGGTCTATCAAAACCTCTACATTTTCGTCTGCCACAGTGAAATCATCTGTTATTTCAAGTCCGCATATTTGGCATAGAAGCATTTTGCTCAATGAAAGTCCATTATCTACTTGTATAAGCGTGACATGAGCTTCGTTTACTTTTACCTTTACGCTGAGTCCATCAGCTTTGGTAGCAACGCCTTGCTCTATCATTTTTTGAATATCATCATCAAGTTTTTCTACCAGTTTCAAATAGCTCTCTGCAAGGCTTTTCTTAAAGCTAAGGGATACTATTTGCCAATAAGCTTCATCAACTTCCACTATAACATCTTGCAGTGCCAAGTCATGATTTCTCTCTGCAATACGCTCAGCGTAATGTGTTATTTTATTATATGCGCAGATTTTTCCACCCATATAAACAGGTTGTGTAAGCATTACGCATAAAGCTCCAGTATTTCGAGTGTCTGTGTGAAGTGCTTCTACTAACTTTGAACCAATACCATTCAGCGCGCTTTCCATTTTTTCAAGTTCCGGGGCAATAACTGAAATGTTACTAACTAATGAGCCTAAAGTTTCTTTTTGCTCACCATTCAGTAAGGAAATTTCACGTCCTGTGTGAATATACATACACGTAGCGGAAATCTTTGGTAAATATTTAGTGAATGCAGCCTTGCGCTCATAGTAAGCGGCTCGTTTCTCTTGGTCTGACATTTTTAGCGTCTTGTTGTTGGAAATTGCCATTGTTCTGCATTCGTCCAGTGTGAGCACTTTATTTTGGCTCACACCGGCGATGCAACACAAAATAGAATAGATAATCAAATTTATTACTCGTTTCATCTCTTCGTTTTGATGTAATTTTTATTATGTCATTATTTCGAGTGCAAAGTTCTGCATATTGAGTTACATAAAAAAGCACTTTTAAAGGCTAAATTGGTCAAATTTACTTATTAATATGAAAATATAGAATAATAATCAGTAAATGATGCATTAATATTGTTCAAATTTAATTATTTTTGCAGAAGAATAAAATAAACGTAAAATGATATGAATTGTCACACTTTTAAAATCAGCCAGATTGCAAGAAAAAAGTTGCAATATGCTCTAACTTATCGTGATATGCTTTTAGTGACACATCATGTGGAAGACGTAGAGCAGTTTATGTCGCCGTGTAGAATAGATGCGGTGACCGTCTTGCTGTGTATTGGGGGAAAAATGGAATGTAGTGTAAACCTAAGAAATTACACCGTAGAAGAGAATAGTCTTATAATAGTTTTTCCAGGGGATATTGTGGAAATATATGATGCTGAAGACTTGGAGACATATGCAATTCTTATTTCAACAGAGTTGCTTGCGGAATTGCAGATAGACTTCAAGTTGCGCTCTGAGATATTTCTTTATGTGCAGCAAAACGCGGTGTGCACGATGCCTGCAAATGAGATAAAAATGCTAAAACCGTACTATGAATTGATTGCTGTCAATATTAACAATGAAACTATTGAGGGACCGGAGATTTTAAAGGGACTTATAAAGGCATTTACATTCACTATCATTTCAGTGATAAACAAGATGAAAGTACTGGCTAAAGAAGACGAAAGTGACTTTTCTCGAAATAAAATTTTATTTAACAAGTTTATGGAACTAATTAAACAAAATCATTCGCGGATACGAGGCGTTAGGTTTTATGCAGACAAGATGTGCCTTACACCAAATTATTTATCAGGTGCAATAAAAGCATATACTGGGAAGTCTGCAATTGAGTGGGTGAATGAGAGTGTGATACTGGAGTCAAAGATGATGCTTAAAAATACAGAGTTAAATGTACAAGACATTGCATACGAACTTGAATTTACGTCTCAGTCTGCTTTTGGAAAGTTTTTTAAGCAACGTGTAGGCGTTAGCCCCAAAAAGTATCGTGAGGGTAAATGAGACACCTTCTATAATTACTGTAAGGCGTTTTCAAACAATACTTGCTCTATATTCACTTATTACTTATGTATGATGTTATGAGAGAGAAAAGCCGGTAAAAATTGTCGGCGGAGTAGTTTGAGCTGCAGTCTCGGGGAGAATGGTAATCTTTAAGATAATTGCCTTCAGTAGAGAAATATATGGATGGTACGCCGGCTTGGTCAAAGGCGTAGTGGTCACTATTATCGGTCTGCTCTTGGAGTGCAATGTCGAAAGGCTTGTGGTCACCGTTGTTATTGTTTATTTGCTTTTATTACTGTCCGCTAAACCGTGAAAGAGTGAGTCCAACTTCTTGAAAGGCAGA
>JBJECS010000044.1:0-4513 GCA_051871335.1 Muribaculaceae bacterium
AACAGCAACACCGCGTTTCGCTCTATGTGACGCAGGAAACGGAGACCAAGACCCTTTCCCTCGCTTGCACCCTCTATAATGCCCGGAATGTCCGCCATTACGAAAGAGCGGTTGTCGCGATAGCCTACAATGCCCAGCTGTGGCTCCATTGTGGTAAACGGATAGTCCGCAATCTTTGGTCGAGCTGCTGAAACCGAAGACAATAGCGTGGATTTTCCCGCATTGGGAAATCCCACAAGACCAACGTCTGCAAGGAGTTTAAGCTCTAATATTATGCTTTTCTCTATTGCCGGTTCACCGGGTTGTGCATATCTCGGAGTGCGGTTTGTCGCAGATTTGAAGTGCCAGTTACCGAGACCGCCGCGACCACCGCGCAGCAATTTTACTTCCTCATCATGTTCAGTCACTTCGCATAGGAATTCACCCGTTTCTGAGTCAAACACAACTGTTCCGCATGGCACTTCTATCACCACGTCCGCTCCGTCTTTACCGAAACTGCGGTTACGGCTTCCGCTCTCGCCATTTTCCGCAAAAATATGTCGGCGGAACTTTAGTGGCAGCAGTGTCCACATATTCTTGTTTCCCTTGAGTATAATATGACCGCCACGACCTCCGTCGCCGCCGTCTGGTCCTCCCTTAGGAATATATTTTGCACGATAAAAGTGCCTTGACCCTGCGCCGCCCTTTCCCGAGCGGCAAAGTATTTTCACGTAGTCTATAAAATTTGAATCTGCCATAAATTTCTAAAGGTTAAGATTGTTAATGTGGCGCATCAGCTCCTGCGCATGGGAGAAGTCTGCCGGAGTGCCGATGTCTATCCACGTGCCGTTTATTGGATAAAAGACCACCTTATAGTTGTCGCGAATTGCTTCCTCAATTAGGGTAGTAGCATCTGTAGCACGGTCTTTTGGCAATTGGCGTAGAAGGTGGTTTGATATGATATATATTCCGGCGTTGGCATAATAGGAATAAGTTGGCTTTTCCTCAAGTCCCGTAATATTTGCACCGTCTGTAGTGAGGATTGCAAACGGCACTGACACGGTATAAGGAATGGCAGCGACTGTAACATCTGCCTGCTCATTGACATGCTTGATATACATGTCTTCAAAGGAAATAGAAGTGAGAAGGTCTGAATTCATTATCAGCGTATTTCCTCCTTTTTCGTGTTCTATCAGCGAAGCCGCGCCAATGGTTCCCATTGGTTGCTCCTCTGTTATGCACTTCACTTTTATGCCTGCTACCGGTCGCTCAAAGTGCGTATATATTTTTTCGGCGAGGTAACGCGTTGCCACTGTGATGTTTTTTATTCCCACGGCTGCGAGTGCCTCCACGTTATAGTCGATTATCGCCTTACCGCTGATTTCAAGCAGTGGCTTTGGCGTTGTAAGTGTCATTGGCCTAAGACGTTCACCTTTTCCTCCCGCCATCAAAATTGCATCAAGTGGCAAAATTGAGCGTGTATTCTTTAGGTCATAGATTTCGCGGATTGTGCCGTCGGCGTTCAGATGGGGAAGCAAAGTAATCCCTCTGCGTCGATATTCGCGCACCTGCGACACGTCTATTTCATCACCTTGTAAGGCATTGAAATTTCGGTTCATAGCCACCTTTACAGAGTCTGACGTGCCTGCTCCCTTTAAGAATGCACGACGTATGTCGCCATCTGTGAGTGTTCCCTGAAGATGCCCCTCACTGTCCACTACAAGAAGCGTCATTACCCCACCTGAAAGATTATTCAGACGTGACAACGCAACAAGGATATCCGCATTAGACTCTATTATGTGAATGTCTTCTGTCATATAACACTTTATTACTCAATATCAGATATTTTGCTTATAAATCATTTCCGCAATTATCCAGTCGGTCGGCGTATCAAGGTCCACCGACCTACTGCGTGGCATCTCATACGGTATACGTCGTGGAAACTTGCCCATTGGCATATTTCTCAGCGACTTAGGATTTATCACATACACTGCTCCATTATATTCCCATGCCTTTGGCACGTCTTGACGACGTGTGTAAAGCCCGTCGCCTTTGGATATGTGCAGATAACCCGTCTCCGGACTGGTCTCAAAACAGTTATAATATGGATTTGACTGTGCCTCCACCACCGAAACCACCATGTCTATTTCGTCGCTGTAAAGTTCTATACAGCCTCGTATATCGTCTGCATTACGCAATGGCGATGTTGGCTGAAGAAGCACTATCATGTCGTAATCAACACCTTTTCTCTCCGCCCAGTCCACCGCGTCTATCATCACTTCTCTGCTTCCGGCTGTATCTGTAGCAAGATGCGACGGACGCATATACTCCACTTTAAGACCGGTTGAACGTGCCACGTCTGCAATCTCTTCGTCATCCGTGGATACAATGATATGCTCATCATCTGATAGAGCCCTTGCCGATTCTATTGAATAGCATATCAGCGGCTTACCCACAAAGTCCTTGATATTTTTGCGAGGTATGCCTTTACTGCCTCCGCGGGCTGGAATTATGTATAGCGGTTTTTTGCTCATGGGATAATTGGGTGTGGTATGTCAAAAAATTTCTTAACCTTCAGGAATTCCGGATTTTGGGATATAATTGCACTCACAATCTTATTCAGAGTATCAGGCTGATAATATGGATTTTCAGCTTCTATCGCCCGCCGTTGTCCATCCGGTGAAAGTGCCTTGCGTATTGCAGCATAGATTTCAGGTGCTATTTCTCTGCAGTTTATCACTGAGTCTGAAGCCAAACGCCCTCGCTGCCGTATGCCAACATTTACCGTAGGAATATGCATCGACGGCACCTCCACTATTCCGCTTGAGGAATTTCCCACCACCGCACCGACATATTTCAGTGCCGAAAGATAGCGAAGTCTGCCGAGAGAGGGAATTACTCTCACCTTGCCCTCATTTTTTGCCGCATAACTGTCTATCATTGTGATGATTTCAGCGCCATGTGCATCATTGTTGGGGTATGTGATTATTATATTTCCCTCGTGCATATCGAGTGCCTTGAAAAGTTCTCCCATAATGAAAGACGCCGGGACTGTGCTGTTTGTCACCGGATGCATCGTCACGAGCAGAGTGTTTTTGTCAACTTTGCACCCTATGCTTTCTTGAAGTGCCTCTCGACTCATGAGTGGCAACTGTAGAATATTATAAACGCCTATTGCGCCTGTATTTATCACCATTTCCGGCTGCTCGCCCATAGCGATGACTCGTTGCCGATACTCTTCCGTGGCAGTGAGGTGCAGAGCTGAAAGTTTCGTTATTGCATGGCGGATATTATCATCTATAGCACCCTCAGAGATTTCACCGCCGGCGATATGCACAATGGGTATTCGCAAAATTGAAGCTGCTGAGGCGGTCGCAAGCATTTCATACCTGTCGCCGAGTATTATGAGCATATCGGGTTTAATATCGTCAAGCGCATCCACCATTCCTCGCATGCACTCCGCCATACTGCGTGCCGTGTCTGCCTCTGTATTTGTGTCAGGCGTCATCTTCACGCAGGCGGCTGGCGCAAATCCATCTGCTACTATTTCGTCAATAGTATTGCCGTATTTTGCCTCAAGGTGCATATTTGTGGCAATGATTCGCACTTGCACATCTTCTTGCTTGTCAAGAAGTTGCGCAATAGGCGACAACAATCCCCAGTCTGCCCTTGTACCAGTTGCTATTGCGATTTTCATAATTCTGCGAAATTTTTCTACAAAGTTACACAATTTTTTTCATCTATTTTTATTTCACCTCAAAAAAGCAACAGACAAATAGCTTATAATCCGATTTTTTTGCGTAATTTTGTGGCATGAGAAAGTTTTTTTCAAGAGCGGCTGAAATGTATATCGACGGTTTTAGGTCTATGACCGTCGGAAAAAAGCTCTGGCTGTTGATTATTATAAAATTAATTATTATTTTTGCAGTGCTGAAATTATTCTTCTTTCCTGACTTCCTCGGCTCTTCCTGCAACAACGATAGTGAAAAGGCGGCTAAGGTCAGGCAGGAAATGAGCGACGAAAGCCGAAGATATTAAACGAAATAATTTGATTTACAGAACATAAGACTTAAAAGTAACACATCATGGACGACTTAATTAGTGTGATTGACTGGTCGCGTGCGCAATTTGCTCTCACTGCGATGATGCACTGGATTTTCGTGCCTCTTACTATCGGGCTATCACTCATCGTGGGCGTTATGGAAACTATCTATTACCGCACCCGTGAGGAAAACATGAAAAAAATCACCCAATTCTGGATGACTCTGTTTGCCATAAATTTTGCCTGTGGCGTGGCAACCGGTATTATCCTCGAATTTGAATTTGGCACAAACTGGTCTAACTACAGCTGGTTTGTTGGCGATATTTTCGGCGCGCCGCTCGCCATTGAGGGTATATTCGCTTTCTTCCTTGAATCCACTTTCTTCGCTGTCATGATGTTCGGCTGGAAAAAAGTAAGCCCCGGATTTCATCTTTCCGCCACTTGGCTCACATCAATTGGCGTTTGTATATCTGCTCTTTGGATTCTTATCGC
>JBJECS010000045.1:0-23154 GCA_051871335.1 Muribaculaceae bacterium
CCCTTAAGCAGCTGCTCTATCTCGCGAACAAACACAAAAGTGCGGCTTGATGCTATTTCCTTGCCAAAATCCTGGATATGCTCAAGAGATGCATATTGGTTGTTGAGGATTGGAGAATTAAAGTTCACCATTGTATCGATGCTAAACTCCTCATCCGGCAGCAACGTCAGAGACGCGCCCGTTGAGTCGTCATGTACCTCGATGCGTTGTTTTACGATATAAAAATCCTTGTCTGCTTTCTGCTCGGCAAGGCCTACACTATTGATATTCTCAATATATACTGATGCGCTACCGTCAAGGATAGGCATTTCAGGAGCATTTACCTGGATAAGGCAGTTGTCGATGCCTGATGCATAGAGTGCAGCCATTGAGTGTTCAATAGTGCTTACTCTCGCATCACCCGATGCGATTACAGTGCCTCGAGTGGTTTCTACCACGTTTTCAGCGAGAGCGTCGATGATTGGTTGGTTTTCAAGGTCTATACGCTGAAATTTATAGCCATGATTTTCAGGTGCGGGAAGAAATGTTGCAGTGATGTTTAGTCCTGTATGAAGTCCTTTGCCGCTCACTGAAAATGATTCTTTTAGAGTCTGTTGTTTCATGACAGTAATATTTATTACGACTGTTATTGTTTATCTTGTTCTTTTAATTGCTTTTCAAGTTGTGATACTCGACGATAGAGACTGTCAAGGTTCTTGACATTTACCGCCTGACGTGCAAATTGACGGGCATCAACTGCCGGATAACCCATCAAAATCTGTCCATCAGGTATTGAGCGTGGAATACCGCTCTGCGCTCCTATCTGAACATTATTTCCTACAGCTATATGACCTGCGATACCCACCTGACCGCCTACCATACAGTTTGAGCCGACTTTTGCAGAGCCTGCCACACCTCCCTGTGCAGCCATGACTGTATTTGAGCCTATTTCGCAGTTGTGAGCTATCTGGATTAGGTTATCCAGCTTCACTCCCTTGCGGATTACGGTTGAGCCCATGGTTGCTCGGTCTATCGTTGTGTTTGCGCCTATTTCCACATCGTCTTCCACTACTACGTTTCCTATCTGAGGAATTTTATTATAGTGACCATTTACAGGGGCAAAGCCGAAGCCATCAGCTCCAATTACCACACCGGCATGGAGTATGCAGTTAGAGCCTATCACACAGCCATGATATACTTTCACTCCCGGATAAAGAATTGTATTATCTCCTATCCGCGCATTTTCTCCGATGTATACCTGTGGGAATATCTTTACACCCTTGCCCAGCTTAACGCCCTTGCCGATATAGGCAAATGCGCCGACGTATGATTCTCCGTCTACCTCTACGCCTTCGGAAATAAAAGACGGCTGCTCAACGCCTCTGTGCTTTGGCTCCATCATCTTGGATACCATCTCCAGCAGTTGTGCAACCGTTGCGTATGGGTCTTCTACTCGTATCAGTGTCGCCTGTACTGGCTGTTCCGCTACAAAATCGCGCTTTACCAATACGATTGAGGACTGTGTTGTATATATATGGTGTGTATATTTGGGATTTGCCAGAAACGATATCGCTCCCGGCTTGCCTTCTTCTATCTTCGCGATTGTGGATACCGTTGCCATTGGGTCGCCTTCAACCTGACCTCCGGTTATCGCCGCTATTTGTGCTGCTGTAAATTGCATGATATAATTACCTTTGAGTACAAAATATCTGCAAAGGTACTAATAATTTTTCACATTTATTGCAAAGTGTGCAACAAAATGCCTTTTAACCCCATTTTGTTACCATTTTGACAAGCTATGAACTCTTAGGTATAAACCAGCGCTTTACAATCCACTGCGAGACAAGAGAGAAAAACAATATCCCCACAAAATCCGCAAACAAATCGTATACATCTCCTGTCCTGCCTATTTTCATCACTTCCTGAATAACTTCTATAGCCCCACCAAACAACGTCGCAACTACTCCTATTATCAGCACTTTACGCACAGGCAACAGCTGCATTCCATTTTTACGGATACTATCGTATGTATAGGCTCCTACAAATCCACCAAACATCAGCGCATGCACCAGCTTATCTGAGTGCTCCCACCACCGTATATCATTATCCGGCAGCGGGTGTGGAAACAGAGTAAGGTAGATTATCACACCGGTCACGATTATTGTATACGTCCATGCCGGAGCTTTCATTAGAAACCTCTTCATAGATTTGTATATCCGTTATTTCATTGATTGATAAACTATTGAGAAAAGTTCAGGACGAATATTCGCATTATTAAATGCATCATTGTCACGAGTAGGATTTACGCGGTTACATAGAAAGATAAATATCAAATCATTATCCGGGTCCACCCAGAATACTGTTCCAGTAAAGCCAAGATGACCGAATGTTGCAGCAGTCGCCTCCGCACACGTTGGCGAATAGTCATCATTTGTCTTGTCAGGCTTGTCAAAACCAAGTCCGCGACGGCATGTAGGGCTCTTTTCTGTTGTAAAAAGTCTTACAGTAGCCGGAGACATTATTTCCTCACCACCATAGAAACCTCCATTCAGCCACATCTGGCATAGCTTTGCCAGGTCACCGGCATTTGAGAATAATCCGGCATTACCCTGCACTCCGCCGGAGAAGTTTGCAAGCTCATCATGAACATAGCCGCATAGTGTCTGCTTGCGCAGGTACGTATCCTTTTCCGTAGAGGCTATTTCTGTAGCCTTAAATCGTTTTAACGGCTGGTAACATGTGCGATAACAACCAAGACGGGAGTAAACGCTGTCATACATCCACTTGTCATGTGCTATACCGGTCACACGTTGCTCCAAGTCCATCAGCAGACAGAAGTTGAGACAACTGTAAGCATAGCTTTTATTCTTGCGCAGCGGTGAATTATATATCCTGCTCATGATAGTGTCGTAAGTAATTTTGCCTACATACAGACCCTTTGCCGCTTCTACATTTAACTCATCCGTCTTCACCGGAGATGTAATGTCACGGCGCAACTTTGCCGTAGCATTGCCGTATGCCCCTTTTTGGATAAGTATAGGATTTTCCTTGCTCCATTTGCCGGCTATCAGCTGTCCGGTATAAGTTGTGCTGTCCATCATCGTCGTAAACATATTCAAGCTCGGCTGTATTCCACTCTCATGGTAAAGAAGCTGGCGTACCGTTACATCCTCCTTATTTGTACCCACAAGACCGGGAATATATTTGCTCGCACGCTCATCAAGGCTAAAAAGCCCCTGGTCGTACGCTTTCATCACTCCAGGCAAGGTTCCTGTAGCCTTTGACACGGATGCGAGGTCATAAAGCGTACTCTCTGTCACCTTATATTGTGAGCCAAACGACTGATAGCCAAAGGCTTTATCATATATCACATTTCCATTTTTTGCAACAAGCAACTGGCATCCAGGAAACGCGCGGTCTTTAATTGCCTGATTTATAAGCGAATCAAGGCGGTAATCCATATTGGCATTAAGCCCCTCCGCAGCCGCTGATGTGTAGCCAAGACGTGTTTTATGCCTTACAAGTCCATCTCCTGCCTTCACAACACCCTCTATATTCGCAGGACAACGGCCATTCACTTCTATGCCTCCAAATACAGCTTGCGCAGCCGCTTTGCGCAGCTCCGGTGTATCATCTCCCGCAAGTATTACTGTTGCATCTTCAGGTATCGCACCCTTAAGCCCATTCATATCGTATGGACTTACAAAAAACACTTCCACCAAGTTTGGCAGCGACTTTAGGGCTACAAGCTGGTGCGCCGCACTCTGATTGTGCTTATACACTGCAGCTATCACCAGTGAATAATTTTGAAGTGCTTTTGTGTGATAAGCAGTGCTATACACATCTACGTCTGAATACTTCTTGCAGATATCATTAAATTCTTTTCCTGTCGCGCCTATTGCCACCACTGCAATGCTCTTTGGAGACACATTCTTCACCGGCACAAGCCCCTTATTGTCTCTCGCAAGCGTAATGCACGCATTCGCTACATACTGGCACACTGCCGCTGCCTGCGCAGAATTGATTTCACTATTCAGTGTAGACTTATTCACAGCCTTATCCTTATGCACGCCAAACGCATACTTATACGCAAGCACTCGGCGGCAACGCTCGTCAATACTCTTCTGTGAAATCTCCCCCCTCTTTATCGCCACCATTACGTTTTTCAATTCTTGTCCAGGCGTCATAGGGTTTACCAGCATATCCGCTCCCGCTTTCAGTGCCTCTACGCAGTTACTTTTCCCCGCCAGCTGAGCACCGCTCATGCCAAGACCATCGGTAAATATCAGACCTTCAAACTTCATCCCCTCTCGCAGCACTTCTGTCGTTATGCGACGTGAAAGCGAAGCAGGAGTGCCTGTATTGTCCAGCGATGGCACATTCAGGTGACCTACCATCACCCCATTGCCGCCGGAATTTATAAAACGGTCAAAAGGCAGCAAATCAACACTCGCCAGCCTCTCCGTGTCATGAGTCACTATAGGCAGTTCCTTATGCGAATCAGCCGACGTGTCGCCATGACCTGGAAAATGCTTTGCAACAGCCATTACGCCTCCGTCTTCCAGTCCGTTAGAGTATGCCACACCAAGGGCTGCAACCCTATTCGGGTCTTCACCAAACGAGCGATAACCTATCACCGGATTATCAGGATTTGTATTCACATCTATATCCGGCGCAAAGTTTATATTCACGCCCAGTGCTCGCATCTCTCTCGCCACCTCCTTGCCATACTCATACGCCACCTTGCTGTCTCTCGCAGCGCCAATGCTTATGTTATACGGGAAGCGAGGCGTATTCTTTATCCTCATCGGCAGTCCCCATTCTCCATCAAAAGTGATAAATGGAGCTACGGCAGATGTCTCGCGTGCAAGATTTATTGCAGTAGCATATCCATTCAGGCTTCCGCGGCGGAAAAGTATACCGCCCATTTTATATTTTCCCATCAGCGACTTTATAGCCTCATGGGAGTCTGCATTCGGTCCTAAATTCACTATAAACAGCTGTGCCACTCGCTCCTGATGGCTCAGCGTCTTCATCACTGAATCAACCCACTGTTTACATTCCCTCGTCTCGGTAATTTTTCGCCGGTCGTTAGGGTGAGAATACGCCGCTAACAGCGTTGCGATAAGTAGAAGTGTAATAATTGCGCGTTTCATGGTTATAGGTATTAATAATGCATTCTTTGTTTACTTGATGTCTTAATCTCTTTCGGGTAATTATCCTTTATGTAATTGATTATGTCTCTATCCACAAAATTTTGGCTTCGTGCCACTATCGGAAATGCCTTTAGCATCGTAAACTTGTCTCCTCCCGTGGCAACATAGTTGATTGTAGCCAGGCAATATGTCTTACTTGGGTCTATATACTTTCCGTCAATTTTAACATATTCATAGCCACTATTGTCTGCCTTCATCCTCACGTCAACATTCTTGCTGACACACTGTCCGCCATTTTGCGACATAAACTCAAAACATGATGCAATAGAATCACCTGACACTTCCTGAATAGTCACAAAGTTGCAAAATGGCTGGGCTACCATAACATCTCCCTCCGACAGCTTTCCGGCAACCCACGGCTGGCGGATACTCCCTTTATTCAGGATTGCAAAGTCTACCTTTTTGTCGCTAAGCTGCTGAGCTCGATGATATATAAAGTCCGCAAGGAAATTTCCCAACTCCGGTCCCTCTATCTCCATACTTTTCTTCACACAGCTAATATACAGATGCATCACAGAGTCAACCCCGTGCTCGTATCGACGAAGCAACTCTGCCATAGCCTCATCTTTTGGATACTTATCATATCTGCTATCCACAGTGTATAAATGGTGCTTTACCTTCATCTTATCCAAGTCTATCGTAAACTGCCCAAGCTTAAATCCATATTTATACGCCTGTGCATACAGTGCTTTCTCTCCCAGCTTCTGCCACTCCTCTCCCGGTGTCTCCTCATGGTGTGAGTGTCCGCCTATTATTATGTCTATGTAAGGGCAATTTTCTCGCAAGCGATAGTCGTCCGTACTGTTTTTTGACTCCTTATGACCTATGTGAGTTAGCGCCACTACTATGTCTGCGCGCAAACATTCCTTTAAGTATTGCGATGTCAGCTGTGCTGTCTTTGTCGCATCAAGGTAGCCTACCATTTTGCAGTTCTCATCTATTATCAGTCCGTCCGGCTCTATATTTATCGCCATAAATGCTATTCGCTTGCCACCTACCTCGCGTATATCGTAGGGCGCAAATTTCGATGCAAGAACCTCATTCTTAAAGAAGTAATTAGACGACAGCCACTTCAGCCTCGAATCTTCAAGCATCTTCACGAGCACACTGTCCTTATAGTCAAAGTCATGGTTGCCAAGTATTGCATAGTCATAGCCCATCACCTCCTTTAGCTTATATTCAACCTCGCCATGATAGAGATTATAATACACTGAGCCCTGCACAGCATCGCCCGCGTCTACTACTACCACGTTTTTATTCGCAGCTCGTACACTGTCTATTATCGCCTTGTGACGAAACCATCCGCCTACTCCTTTGCTATTCGGCATTATCACAGAGTGTGTGTCATTTGTATGAAGAATTACCAGTTCCTCCGCCGCAATTAATGGTGATATAGCCATTGCAGCTGCAAAAAATATTGTCTTTAGCAGTTTCATATAGTATGTTTTGTATCTTTTAGTGCTGTTTGTTATTTTCTGCGAAGATACAAATTTATTTGCAATTTTGCTCTCCAAATCCGGTATAATAAATGTTAAAACACACTTATTGAACGTTCAACCTAATTACTATTTATTATTTCATCTACCCATTCTCATCTAAAAAGGACAAATTCACAAAATAACAATTTGCAAAGAGACACATACGCCCAAAAAAAATATACCACATTCCCAACCTTTGTAACTCCTGAAATTTTTTTCAAAAAAGTTCAAAAAAAATTTGGATAATCAAAAATATTGTCATACCTTTGTGGTGTACTATTAAACAATAACACTAATACACTATGATTGAGATAAAGAATTTGAGCTTCGCCTACGACAATAAGCAACCCGTCCTTCGGTCGCTTAACCTCAACATTCATGAAGGAGGCATCTATGGTCTCCTCGGACAAAACGGCGTGGGAAAATCAACACTCCTACACCTATTATGCGGACTCCTCACCCCTTCCGATGGCGAAATTCTGTTTGATGGAGAAAATGTCAGACTAAGACGACCATCGACTCTCAGCGAAACCTTCATCGTCCCGGAAGAGTTTAATCTCCCTGCCATCACAATGGCTCAATACTGCAAAATTAATGCTCCTTTCTATCCTAAATTCAGCATCGACGACCTTAAAGACAACCTCGCATTGTTCGACCTCAACGTCAATGACAACCTCGCAACACTCAGCATGGGGCAGAAGAAAAAGGCATTCATGTGTTTCGCTCTCGCTTGCAACACAAAGCTCCTTATCATGGACGAACCAACCAACGGACTTGACATTCCAAGCAAAGTCCAATTCCGCCGGTTCATCGCATCTCACATGAGCGATGACCGAATTATCATCATCTCAACCCACCAGGTACACGACATAGAGCTACTACTCGACCATGTTATCATTTTAGACAGTCAAGACGTTGTATTGGACTCTGCAATGAGCGACATCGCAAATAAAATTTATTTCACTCTTACACCTCCTGATGACCCTGAAAAAATCATCTATCAGAGAAAAGTCTTTGGAGCCACTGCATATATTTGCATGAAGAACCAAGACGACCCTGAAACTGAAATAAACCTCGAGACTCTTTACCTCCTCTGCTGCGAATACCCGGAAAAAATCAAGGATATTCTTAGTTAGACAATTATTAACGTGTGAAAATATATCTCTTAATTATAATAAACTTACAATGATTATGAATATCCAAAATAACAATTTCTCTCTCGCCAGACTATTTATGCTCATAAAAAGGGAGTGGGTGATGTATGGAAAAGAAATGATTAAAAAAGCAGGCGTTGCTATAGGGCTTCTCGCTGCCATATATGTTTTTGTCTTCATTGTGTTTAATATCACATTCTACGGCTCTAAAGTAAACAGCGATATAGATGTTTTGTCTTACGTCACAATGTGCGTCGCATTAATAATCATTTCACTCAGCGCTTCGTCCATTTGCGGGAGCTACAGCGACAAGGACGAGAGACTCGACAACCTAATGTCCGTCGCAACTACTGCAGAAAAATATCTCACAAAGATATTTTTTAATATCATCATCTTATTCGCCTTGTTAGTCGTTTCTATCCTGATTTTAGACTTCATCAGAATAGGTTTTACCGAATTTATCACCCATAACAGTCAGGCGCAATTAGCTCTCCCGCAAGCAAGTGCATGGTCATCTGATTACAATAATTACGATACTACCACTTTCTCTAATCTTTTCAGTGATAGAAATAACATCATCTTTGGCGTCATTGAATACCTCTTTTGCATATCAATTTTCACTTACGCCGGGACTGTCAGCAGGAGATACGCTTTTGTTGTAGGACTTGCAATGTTCTTCTGCATTAACATCCTCTTATGTGCCTCCGGTTATATTGTCGAAGCTTGCTATTACGACGAATTAATGTCTTACTCATACGACACCAATAGCCCAATAGTTTACTTAACAGAAGTATTAACCAGAGTTATCGACTTTGCTTTTTGCATTACTCTTCAGATTATCAGCTATCGAAAATTTAAAATGCTCGACCTGAAATAATCCGAAACTTTTATACAATCCAACTTTAACACGAAAACTGATATGAAAAAGATCGACAAAATCACTTTAGTAGTCATAGGCTCATATATTTTGCTGCACACTCTTAACAGCTTAGTGCAACTCTCTACCTGCCCTAAATTCTCCGACGAGCCTTTACGCGATGAGCTGCTTGAAGCACAAGACTCTGCAGTTGCATTAACATACCAGCAAGTTCCTGTCAATAACGAAATTTTTCTCTCAGACATAAAATACGTCGTCATTGAAAATGGTAATTGCTTAGATTTCAGTTCTGAAATATATTGCAATAGCGATTCTCTCAGTATTGGTTACAGCGATTATACTGATGACTATTCTCCATGCGCTTACATGGACGGTGACACCCTGAAAATATCTTTCAGCGGTTCCATACTTAACTCTTACATCCATCTCCCGGGGAACAATCTCCGGTACGTCAAAGCCGATATGGGATACATTTCCATCTTCAATCTCGATACCCAGGCTCTCAGCATTACTTGCAGCGCCTCAGACACTTTCTTACAACTCTCCCTTGATGACTGCAATATTGAGACTCTTACTACAACGAGAGTGAACCGGCTCATATTTGACAACACCACTCCCAGCGTATATTAAACAAATGAATAAACCCTCTATATAAATTTCAATCAATCTTTACGTCGCCATGAAAATGAGGGGCGGACGACCTCATAAAATGACGGTTTCCCACGTAATAATGTTTTTAGTCGGATTAGGGAGACACCCGGCAACTCTAAATTATTTGTTAGTTATGAAAAATTTTATCATCATTCTCGCCATCATCGCAGGTTTTATCTGCTCTAATGTTATGTCCGCTCAAGACGCCAAAACAATTGAAAAACAGCGTCAAGAGCAAGTCAAGAAAACTCGCAAAAACCTCAACCAAAAGCCTTGCAAAGACGCTAAAAAGCAAGCTAAAGAACTCAAAAAAGAAGGCTGGAAAGTCTATGCCGGTGCACCTATATTGGAGAAGCAACTCGACCGTAGCATGATGTACGAGGCTGAAACCGACAACGAAGGCAATCCCGCTTGGATTATGGCTTCAGACAAGAGCATCGCAGAAAACTACTCACCCGCTCACATTCAAGCCATCGAACTCGCTAAAATCGCGCTCCTCCAGACTTTGGAAAACGACATGACACTCGCTATCAAGACCGGCGGAGGCTCTTCACAGCTCTCTGCTAATGAATCTGCGTCTGCCATAAAGACCACCATCGCTGCAATGAGCCTCGTAAAGCAGAAATTAGTTGGCGTAAGACCTGTCGTGGACATTTATCGCACACTCCCTAATGGTAACACTGAAGTCCGAGTCACTATCTGCTACTCACGTCGCGAACTTTGGAACGCTTCTCGACAGATTATTCGTGATGAACTCATGAAGGAAAGCGAAGACCTTGCTAAAAAGGCAGACTGCATCCTTAACGGATACTGTCCTATTGAATAATTCCACATTCATGCGAAATACAATGAACAGCTATTTTACATTGATTAATAACCTCTCAAGACTGATTGTTGCCACAGTTTTTATCGCTGTGGCAACAGCAGCCTCCTGTGCAGCAAACCACTTCAAGCTCCGCGGTGAATACTATTACGTCATTCCTTCTGACGAATCTTTAAACATCGCTAAGAAAAAAGCTACCGATTTTGCAATCTCTGAGGCTATTAAACAAGAATTCGGTGAAAATGTCAAGTTTGATATCGAAACTACTATCGAAAATGGTAAAGCAAGCACCACCGGTAAATGTATTTCCTCTACTGGTGCTTACCATATCGTTCACCTTGAGAATCCTCATTTTGAACCTACCGTTGACATTGACAAACAGCAGTTCATTGTTAAAGCATCTGTTTACATCAGTGTAATTCCCAGAGACTTAAAACGCCCCAACATCGATGTTAAGACTTACAGAAACTCTATAGCTGACGTTAATCTCACCACAAAGTTTACGTCTGGCGACAAAATACTTCTCGCTTTCACCGCTTCTTCAGATGGTTTCGTATCCGTTTTTTATAAAGACTTCCTTGGTAAAGACGTAATGACACTCCTCCCATATCAAGGCGACTCTCACAAAAATGTACCCGTTAAAAAGGGCAAAACTCTGATTTTCTTCTCTAAAGAATACGACAACTGCGCTAAAGAATACACACTTAGAGCTGAAAAAATCTCCGAAAATTGCGAGCTTTATGTCATTTTCTCTACAGAAGACTTCAGTCATTCCCCATCTGAACACTCCGACAACTCATCCGGTATCTCTGTTCAGTCTGCCGATGACTTTGACTCTTGGCATCGCAATCTCTTACTTTCTCCTATTGTGAGTATCAATACTGTTAATATAACCCTTAACAAATAGACATTATGAAAAAGACTTTACACTACCTGTCGTTGATTATCACCATATCTTGCCTCGCTTTCTCTGCAAGTGCCGATGTGCATATACTTAATGGTTGTAACTTTCTATTTACAAAAGACTACGAGAAGGATGGGCGTTTGCGGAACCCCAAGCATTCACCTGCTTTATTGCTAAACGCTGAAAACGAAGTGATTCATTCAAGCGAAAGGGTTTATAAATACTGCCATTATATCAATGGATGCATAGTTGTACAATACACGCTTTATTTGGATAATTTCAATATTGAAAACCTCAAATACGGAGCTATCGACTTAGATGGCAATCTTATCGTCCAGGGATTAAACAGTGTTGATAAAGTATTAAAAAGTAAAAAAGTAAAAAAATACATCCCTTCTGCAGATATCAAAGACAGGCTCCAAAAATACGAATATATGCAGCAAGCAAAATCTCACATAGACCACATCACAAGCTCTCGTAAAGCGCGTATGACTAACACAAGAGAATATATAACCGGCAAAGAAAAACATTCTTTAGGTAACGAAACTTATACTCCACAATTTTTAGACTTGAGATTTGCCCAAGACGATAAGACTTATCTTGCAAAATATGAAGATAAACAGATTATCACTGATTCGCGTTACAATATCCTATATTCTACATCAAACAGGATTCTTGAAGCTCACTCATCCTTAACTTACGACCCTGCTCTACTCGTTGCCGTGGAAATGCTTAATAACTCCAATAAATACAATGTCTGCAACTTTGCCGGAGACACAATTTACTCAGGTTATTTCGCTAATGTTCCCCAGAAGCTATATTCTTACAATGGCTCATTGACTTATTCTTTTTACTCCAACAACGAGCTGAAATCATGTTATCTCACAACAGGTGGACACAAATGCAAGCCTGGCTTTAAAGACTTTTTCACCCATTTTATCGAGATAAACATGGAGTGGTGGTATCAGAAAGACGAATTTGAAACTATCAATGAATATGACAACCGCATCTCTAAAAACATCTCAAAGCACGCTCTCGCCCACTTTGCGCGCGAGGCACTTCGTAACTATATCTCTTTTTACGGCAACCCATTTCAGCTCGGTGATTACAACAAGGAACACGAGACTTTTCTCCTGATTTCTGAAATTGGTGATATCCCTATTAAAGTTCCCTACACTGAAGCCATGAAATTCAGAAAAGCATGGCCTGATAATTTCGCTATTACCGGTGCTTATTTCAGCTCTGACAGTGAAAACGTAAGTCTGAAGAACCTCAAATATAACCTACTCACCTCCAACAATTACTCTACAGAACTCACTGGACAATACTATTTTGCTGATAATTCCTTCGGTTACGTTTCTTACGATGTTGATTATAAAAACACGAACCAGTCTATTTGCGTCAACACCGCTAATTATGAAAACAAGAAAATCTCCAAGAGCATTCGTCCGTCATCAGACGTCGACTGCAATATAACATCTTCCGGTATCATCAATGAAAACACCATTGCTCTCGTCATCGCCAATGAAAACTACAAGCGTATTTCAAACGTTTCTTACGCCAATTTCGACGGCTTGACTATCGGTGAATATTTCAACAAAGTCATTGGTATTAAATCTGAAAACGTATCCTGCTGCTACGACGCTACTCGTGGTGACATTATCGCTGAACTCGACAAGCTCAAATACATATGCAAATCTCGCAAAAAAATGGGCAAAAACACTTCAGTCATAGTTTATTATGCCGGACATGGCGCTCAAGACGATACGCAGCCTTTCATCGTTCCTATTGATGCTCGAGAAGTCAACACAAAATATTGCATTCCGCTCCAAGAATTTTACGACGAGCTCGGCAATCTCGATGCAAACTATGTCACCGTTTTCATGGACGCTTGTTTCACCGGCAAAAACCGTGACATCAAAAATAGCGACATCGCTATGACCGGTAGCAGAAGTATCATCGAAGTGGATGGTAAAAACGTTTCTGTTAAGGCTAAAAATGAACTCGTCATCTTCTCCGCTTCTAAAGGCACTGCGCTTCCTTTTGAAGACAAAGAGCACGGACTATTTACTTACTATCTCCTCAGTGCCTTGCGTAGAGGTATCGTCAACTACGGAGAACTCTATAATTTTCTTTACGAACGCATCACCGAGCAGGCTATTAAGTTTGACAAAAACCAGGAACCAAGCATTCAATATTTCGGTTCTAAGTACAATAATGTGAATGATGCCATGAAATGGTTTAATTTATAAGGTTATGAACAAGTGTGCTTTTATATTTACATTCATTGCCTGCATCATACACTGCAGCGCTAATCCCTTGCCAAGTTGTGCTGCCGGGAAAGATACTCTTTGCACTACCACAGACGTTGATGTTATCGACATCGAAGAACTATATAAGGCACAAAAATGCGAATTTGACGCCTTTACAGACAGTCTTCAGAATGAATACGACAACTTCTGGAAATCACTCTGTGCAAAATATGCAGAATTTATGAAAAACCCTTGGAAGGAAATTGAGCTAATTGAGCCTAAACCGCTTCCACCTGACCCCAAACCTGTCATAAAAGACGAGGTCATACAGAATGACGTGGTTGTTATCGACAACGTTATACCTAAGCCTATCGTTACACCTCAGCCTAAGCCCGTTGTCCCAATCTTCGATGACAAAAACAAGCTGAAAACCGAATATTCCTTCACTTTTTACGGAACTACGGTTTCTGTTAATATTCCCGATGTTTCCGGCTTCAACATCGACTATAGCAGCAGTGACCCTTACGGCAATGCCCTCTTGCAACTCGACAATATCGGATTCAATTCCGTTGCTAACGACCTTCTCAAAATCAGAGATGATTACGACCTGTGCGACTGGGCTTACAAAGACATGGTGAAAGATTTTGCACACTCACTTTGCAACAATGATAATGACAAAGCTAACCTTATTTATGGATGGCTAATGACACTCTGCGGATACAAAGTAAGGTTCGCTATGTTCACACCTGTTGGAGAAAACTCGCCCAGGCTCACTGTCGCTTATTCCACAGACGCCTTCATATATGAAAAAGCTTCAGTATACACCGATGCTTTTTACTACATTGATGAAAAAATCAAAAGCGGAAGTGCTTATATGTGCGATTTCAATATCAAAGGTGAAAAGCCCCTGTCTTTCATTATTAAAAAAGAGCCTAAATTCACTCTTGACCCAAGCGACGAAAGAATTGTTCCCGTAACAAACGCTCCGGGAGATACAATCTCCGCCAAGACCAACGTAAACTACATCCGTTTTCTCGACTCTTATCCTAAGGCGTCTATTAATTACGATTGGGCTACAGCATGGTCTATCGCCGCTAATATTCCTATGAGTTCTTATCTAAAGTCTCAGATTTATCCTCAAATCAAAGAGCACATCAAAGACCTTGATACTCCCGACGCAATACAATACCTAAACCAGATAGCACAGTCTTTTGAATACGGCAGCGACGATGAAATATGGGGTGGTGACTATCCACTTGCAGTGGACCAAACCTGGTTTCATCCTGCCAGCGACTGTGAAGACCATGCTATTCACTTCTCAAGGCTCGTCAGAGACCTAATCGGAATTGACGTCGTGCTTCTTTATGTCCCTCAGCACCTCATCGCTGCGGTTGAACTTGGGGATATGGATATCGAAGGCACACGTATACAATATAAAGGTAAACAATACCTTATTTGCGACCCAACTTACTTCGGTACTAAAATAGGAAGAACTTTTGTAAAGTTTGACTCAACAAATTCTACTATAATTCCGTTAAACTAATATATATTAATAGAACACTAATACACTATGATTAAAGTAAAAAATATCACATTTTCCTATAACGGCTTCATGCCTATTTTTAGGAACCTAAATCTTGATATTCAAGAAGGTGGCATATATGGACTTCTTGGACAGAATGGTGCAGGCAAATCTACCCTACTACACCTGATGTGTGGCATGCTTACTCCTGACGACGGAGAAATACTCTTTAACGACAAAAATGTCAGACTTAGACTGCCTTCCACGCTTTGCGATACTTTCATTGTTCCTGAGGAGTTTGACCTTCCCGCCATCACTATGGCTGAATATTGCAAAATTAACGCCCCTTTCTACCCCAAATTCAGTGTAGATGACCTGAAGGCTAACCTCGCAATGTTTGACCTTGACTACGAAGGTAATCTCGCGGCACTGAGCATGGGACAAAAGAAAAAAGCTTTTATGTGTTTCGCTCTCGCTTGCAACACAAAGCTCCTTATCATGGACGAACCAACCAACGGACTTGACATTCCGAGCAAAGTCCAGTTCCGCCGGTTCATCGCATCTCACATGACTGACGACCGCATTATCATCATATCAACCCATCAGGTGCATGACATCGAGCTCCTGCTTGACCATATCATTGTCATAAACGGAAACGACGTCATCATCAATTCAACTATCAGCAACATCTGCTCAAAGCTAAACTTCTATACCTCACTCGAGCCTATTGACGAAACTAAGGTCGTTTTCTCTTCCAAGACTCTCGGTGGTGTCGCTTTCATCTCTCTCCGCAGCGACGCTGACGAAGAAAGCGAGCTCAATCTCGAAAGTCTCTTCCAATTCTGCCTTTCACAGCCCGAAATGGTAAAGGCTATTCTAAGTGATAACAAACCGAATAACGAACAATAAATAACCTGATTATTATGGATATTATTCGCAACGATAATTTTTCTTTCCTACGCACGTTCATGCTACTGAAACGCGAATGGGCCGCTAACCGCTCTAAATTACTGATGCAAGGTGGTATTTTGGTCGGTATCTTAGCCATGATATACTTCTTTGTCATTCAGTCCTCCTATGAGGATGACTACGGAGTTAGCAACCTCGACGATACCGCTGCTTCTATTCTCGTTTTTGTTATGGCATTTTGCGCAAACCTTGCTTCTGAAATTTCTGCATCTCTCATCTGCAACAATCTGGCAACAAAGTCCGGCAAAATTAATGCTTTCATGAGCGTCGGTACTCCACTTGAAAAATACGCCGTTAGGTTTATTATTTACATTCTCGGGGCTGTTATCCTACTTTTTCTCGCGATTTTCATCCTCGACATTATCAGAATATGCTACGTTTCAATAGCTTATCCAAATTACGACGTAAAATCCATTTATACAGTTATTTGCATGGAGTCCCCGCATGATGTAAGCTATTCAATAGCTATGTTCTTACTCGCTCCCGCTGCTTTTATCTTCAACCAGGCATTCTTCACCCTAATGAGCAGCATCACACCAACTTATACCTTCATTAAAGGATTTGCCGTTTCACTGGCTATTGGTGTTGTAGCAAACTTTTTTTTCATTGTTGTGCTGCCACTGTTTTACTGGATACCCCTCACAAAACTCACCGGCACCGGTTTTTGCGCATTGCTAATCTTTGCATCTGTCATGCTGCTAATTACCTC
Organism: Muribaculaceae bacterium; assembly: GCA_051871335.1. Taxonomy (GTDB): domain Bacteria; phylum Bacteroidota; class Bacteroidia; order Bacteroidales; family Muribaculaceae; genus CAJUPY01. The sequence goes on from JBJECS010000045.1 coordinate 16,535, forward strand.
TGCTGTTTTCCACATAATTGCTTATTATAAATTTAAAGAAACTGATTTGAGATGAATTATTCCAGCAACAAAGCCATTTACCTTCAGATAGCAGATAACATTTGCGACAAAGTCATCTCCGGTGAATTTGAGCCTTTGGCAAGAGTCCCTTCCGTAAGAGAACTCAGTGCCGCTTACGAGGTAAACGTTAACACAGTTATGCGCTCCATCGACTATCTTGCCGCTAATGGCATTATCTACAATCAGCGCGGTATTGGATACTTCCTCTGCGATAACGCAAAGGAAAAAGTCCTCAATATTAAGCGAGAAAGTTTTTTAAAAGGTGAAATACGCTACTTCTTCCGACAGATTCAACTTCTTGGCATCAACGGTGAGCAGCTACAATCACTTTACAATCAGTTTATTAACGAAACAAACAATCAACAATGAAACTCTTACAGTCAAAAACTAATGTAGCCCTCGCAATTTCCATTGTCTCAATCTTCTTCATCTCAATTATAGGGTTTTTAATCATACTTTATTCTTTCCAAGACACTAATAAAGATGAAAAAGTATGTGAGGATTTAAGCGTTACTGTCAATGACGGAGAATACTTTGACAAAATCATTATCAAGGACTTCTGCAGACACGTCTATATCACTTTCGCTGCTGACCAGACTGAAGTTGTGTTTGACAACAATATTATTAAGCCACAAGAATCTGTATTTGTTAAAGACAACAGTCTGATTATCAACGCTAAAGACATCCCATCCTATTATTCATTGCACATTAACTTGCCATCCAAACAAACGATTAAGCAACTCGACATTGAAATAGATGTATGGGAACTTGAAATAGACGGAATGAAGACTGACACATTAAATCTAACAACTAACACTTATACTAACGTCTCTTTTGTTAACACTCAAATTAATAGACTGAACACCCTTGACGTTAATGACATTACACTTGACGGAAATATTAACACAATTAACGCTAACGCTTGTGGCGATTTTGTCCTAAATCTCTTAAATGACAGCTACTGTGACTCTCTTAACTTCCATGCAAGAGGCAAATCTTCAATAGAAGTCATAGGAAAGCAGCCTATAATCTCCGTCACAAAAATGGATAAAAACTGTCCGGTTGCTGTTTATCAATAATTTAAAACTCTACCGACACCGCCACCTCCGTCGCTTTTGCGCCAGCTATAGGCGGTGTCATTTTAGAGACCTTAACCATTCCGGATACTACCTGTGGGAACTTGGAGATTAGCGCTGTCTTTATCCGATAAACTACGTTTTCAAGCGTTTTAGATGTCACACACATCTGCGCCTTTACAATCTCCACCACAGTAGCGTAATTTATGGAGTCTTCAACATCATCACTCATCATCGCTTCTGTCAAGTCGCAGTCAAGACGTAATGAAACATAATACGTATTCCCAACCACATTCTCCTGCGGCAGAACGCCATGATAAGCGTATATTTCAAGGTCTGTTATATAAATGCTATTCATAATTCCGCAAAGTTAAGAATAATTTATGGTTAACTGAAAAAATATTTTTAACTTTGCCACAAAATAAACATAAAAAACGACTTTTACGATGAAAAAATCATTCCTTCTCGTCCCTATGGCAGCTCTCATTATGGCTTCTTGTGCCAAAGAGCCGGCTACAGACTACTTTGTTCGCGCCACTTTCGCCGAACAAGACAATAACCTCATGGCATACATTGTCGACTATGACACTAACGACAAAATTGACAGTACTGTTATCGACAATGGCATCGCCGTATTCAATGGAAACATCCAAAAACCGGTGCTTGCGCGCCTTCTTGTCACCGGCGGACAACGTCGTGGCAATTTCATCCTTGAGGCAGACTCTATCAACATCAAAAATCGCGAAGCTAAGGGCGGAAAACTTAACGCCATCCTTGATGATTTTTTTGCAGAACAAAATGCGTTTGAAGAACAATACAAAGCACTACCTGACACTGCATCACAAGAACAAAAAGACCAAATTGTAGCAGCCGGAAAGGCTGCAGCTGCACAGTTTGTGGCTAAAAACAGCGACAACCCTGCCGGATACTACATTTTCCTCTCTGAATTTGCTTACGACCTCACCTTGCAGCAATTAAACGACAGCATCGCTAAATATCCCTCTCTCGATGGATATAAACGCATCGCAGACCTTAAAACTGCACTCGTAAACAAAGCCGAAACTGGCGAAGGCGATATGTTTAAGGACTTTGAAATCTCTCATGGCGACTCTATTTTCCGCCTCAGTGAACACGTTGGAAAAGGACACTACGTCCTCGTAGACTTCTGGGCAAGCTGGTGTCCTCCCTGCATGCGTGAAATCGAGGTAATCCGAGGCATTCACAAAGAGTTCGCCCCTAAAGGACTTGAAATAATCGGCGTTGCCGTTTGGGACAAAGTTGAAGATACTAAAAAGGCGGTCGAAACCAAGCAGATACCTTGGACAATCGTTTACGATGCCCAGAAAATTCCTACCGATATTTACGGAATATCAGGCATCCCTTGCATTATCCTCTTCGCTCCTGACGGTAAAATCATCCTCCGTGACAAATACGGTGATGAACTTATCTCAGGCGTCACAGCTGCTTTTAATGAATAAATTTTAACACCATAAATAGCATGAAAAAATACATCATTTCACTCATCGCACTTTCCTGCGCTACAGCACTGGCAGCGCAGGTCAGCTACAATGTCACCGTAACTGTCCCTGAAGACTACAACGACGAAGTCGCTTACCTAATTAATTACGACGACCAAGCCACAATCGACAGCACCACGGTGGATAATGGAAAAATCATCTTCAATGGGCAAATTCCCGCAGAGACTGTCGCTTCCATCGTCGTTGCCGACAAAAAATTCAACTCTCTTTTCTTGCAAAACGGCATCATAACCTACAACGGCGACGACTTTATCGGTTCCACTCTAAACGACAAATTCACTGCTTTCGTAAATAAAACCGCTCAAATTGCAAATCAATTCAAGGCACTTCCTGAAGGCTCTGAAGAACAGCAAGAAGAGCTATACAGTCAATACATCAACCTGATGTACGACACCATGGAGCAAAACTTCAGTAATCCTCTCGGATACTATCTATTCGCAAGCGGAAACGCCAGTGACTACTCACTCGCAGAAATAGACTCCATCTCAGCTCTTTATCCAAACATCAAGGCTTCTCAGCGAATCGCTAAAATACGCAAGATTAAGGTTTCTGAAGAAATAACGTCAGAGGGCAAAATGTTTGTAGATTTTGAAACTGAATACAACGGCGAAAAATTCCGCCTTAGCAATCATGTAGGTAAAGGACACTTCGTTCTCGTCGATTTCTGGGCAAGCTGGTGTGGACCTTGCCGCCGTCAAATTCCCATCTTAAAAGAAATTTATGCACAATATAAAGACAAAGGACTCGAAATCATCAGCGTCGCCGTATGGGACAAGCCGGAAGCCACTCTCGCTGCCATTAAAGAGCACGATATGCCATGGAAACAAGTCATCGGAGCACAGTCTATCCCCACTGAACTTTACGGCATTCAGGGCATCCCTTGCATCATCCTTTTTGCTCCGGACGGCACTATCCTCTCTCGAGGCAAACAGAGTGAAGCTCTTATACTCGATGTCACCTTAGCATTTACAAATCTACAATAATATCCCATAAATGCACAACAGAGGCTGCCTAAACTTTATTAGACAGCCTCTATTTTTTTAGCCTGTTTAAGAACAGGTATTTCTATATCTTTACCCGCTTAAAACGGCAAGTCATCTGTTGCTGATGAACCAAAATCCGGCTGCTGGGGAGCTGCAGGTTGTTGTACTGGAGCCGCTGCCACCGACTGTGCCTGTTGCACAGGAGCCTGGCTGACGGCTGCGCCATCCGCCTTCTCTGCTTTCCAGCCTCGTATACTCGTAAACCACCTGCCGTTATATTCGCGACTTTCGATATCGAAGCTCAACTTTATATCATCGCCTATTGATAGTGGATATTGGTCTGCTCGCTCTCCAAAAAAGTCAAAATGTACCTGCTTCGGATAAGAGTCTTTTGTCTCAAGGACATATTCATGTTTCTTCCAGGAGTTTCCTGCTTTTGATACTCCTGACATCTCACCTAAATCGTGAATTATTTTGCCTGATATTTCCATTATATTGTTTATTTGTTTTTTCAGACCGCAAATTTAGCGAAACCTATTGAATATCGCAAAATTTATCGGATAATTTTTTTAACAATCACCGCATTGTTTTCTACATTCACCCTCACCAAGTATAGCCCACGCGCAAGTCCGGTGCAGTCTATTATCGCATTATTAGAGGATGGATTTGCACAGATTGCCACCTTTCCGGCTGCATCTATCACCTCCGCCTTAACAATATCCGCAGACGCATTTATTTTAAGCGTATTCCCGGCTTTTACTACCGTCACCGCATCACTTAAGACGTCACTTACTGATGCCACAGCCGGCGCACTCTCATAATTATTGTAGTCAAAAGCTGTTATTACAAATTTTTCATTAGGGTCGCTCACTGGAATGTTTATCCAATCCTCTTTACGTTTTGCATCCACTACAGTACTCATATCATCCATATCCACAATGCCATCTTTCATGCGGTATACTGAATAATAGAATATATTACTGTCATCGCCATTAGGTGCACTCCATTTTATCTGTATCTCGCCATTGTCATACGCCCAACCCACTTGCTCTGGCATTCCCGGCTGAGTCACTTCTTTATATTCCATTGTCGGAATATGTGCCGGAGTCTTGAAATACTCATCTTTCAGTGCATTATACAGTTCTGTCGGCTTCGTTCCCTGCCCCTCAAGCACGTTCAGCGCACGGAAAAAGCATACGCCACACGCACCTCGCTGATTACGAACCTTTTCTATCTGGTCTGTAACTACGCTCACTTCCCAGTCATTTGTGCCGTCTATCATCTTATATGCAGCCAAACCTACTACAAACTGGCGTCCATCCATATTGTCTACCCAGGTTCCCATATTCGGTGTAAAGCCATATGTTTCATTCCAATACATCTGCGGATAAAGTGTATGACAATTTCCTGACTGCACCCATTGGCATGCATCTTGATAATAGCTGCCATAAGCAGTCGCATTACCATAGCCCGGCAAATTTTTATATGTTCCTATAGGAGCCGCTCCAACCTTAACGTGTGGATTTGTTTCCTGTACCAGCTCATAGAATGCAGCAATGAAATTATTGATATTATTTCTGCGCCACTGGTCTTTCGGAAGTCCTTCCGGGTTATACGCCTTATAAGAAGCGGCATCATCAAAATCGCTCCCCGGATATCGACAGTAGTCAAAGCTCACACCGTCAAAATTATAATTAGTCAGTAGTTCGCGATATACATCCAACAAATACGTTGTCGTCGCCGGATTTCCAGGGTCAAGATATAGCTGATTGTTATACGTCACACATAGCTCAGGATGTGACTTATACGGATGCTTTGCATCCTGATTATAGCCATTCGCACGCCATTTTGGTCCAAGACGATATGGTATTATTGTCGCATGGCATTCCATACAACGCTTATGGCATTCGTCTATCACATATTGTGCCACGTCATACGGAAGCCCGCCTGCATAATTTTTCGTAAACTCATACATTGCCGGCTGCTTTTCACTTATCCATGCTACATCGCCGCGGGCCTGAGCCTGAAATAGTATTGTATTAAAATTCGCTGCCGCAAGTTGGTCAAGCAAGGCGCATAGTTCCTGTTTCTGCGCTGCCTCTCCCGTAGTTTTGGGCCAGTCAAGGTTATCTACTGTTTCAAGCCATACTGCCCGCACCTCTCGCTTCGGAGCTTCTGTCTGCGCTGACACCGACATAATTACTAATGCCGCCAATGCGGTAAGAAAAAATCTTTTCATGATATATTATTAAATTTTATATTTTCAAAATTTTGTAAAACAAATTCTAATGACCGTTCATTATCTAAACTCTTGCTCACCTACCACCTCACCATCTTCGCCTACCAAACGCCAATGAACTATATTCCTCGCTTCTGTTGATATAGTCACACCACATTTGGTCACCTTTCTTCCGTCAGCAGTGTATTGTATCGCGTAATCCTTGCTGTCTATCTGAGCAAGCGCATCATCTACCGACTTATCCACCTTCAGTTCAAGTACAAACACATCATTCTTGGTCTGAATGACAACATCGGCTCTGCCAAGTATGCTCTTTACCTCTGTGTCCACACGAGCCTGAAGGATAGAGAACACCATGTAAATCAGCAGTTTATAGAAACTTTCACGGCTTTCCTTGTCATCCCATTCCTCCTTTGTGATGATGTCGTAAGGGATTTTGGCTATATAGGCACGCAAGGCTACAAGTGCGTCAGATAAGTTACCTTGATTTAGAGACGTTATCATCTTGACTAACATACTGTTGTAGTCTCTTGGAGTTTGCCTTAATATCAACGGCATAAGCCCCCTGACCATGCCATTCCTCACCTCAAGATTAGGGAAATGGAGAGTATATATTCCTGTTTCGCGACAGTACTTGTCAATAGTAAGATAGCCGCTCTGATAGAGCAGTGGCAGCGGAGTGGGCGCATTCTCGCAGGAAATGTTAAACTCATCATCCGACACA
>JBJECS010000046.1:0-4466 GCA_051871335.1 Muribaculaceae bacterium
AGTCCAAGAACCGCTGCAAGCAGAGCCGACGTCACAGGCTGAAAATAAGTGTACATCGCCACAGCCGTAGGCTTAAGCACCTTCTGCGAAACCGGAATTAACAGATACGCAATAAATGTCGCAAAAACAATTATATAGCCAAGCGACAGCCATTCAGCCAATGCAAACATAGTGAAATCAGTCTTCAATATCTCCGGCAACATCAACACCCCAAATGTGCAAGACGAACATACAAACATACTCCTCATAAGAGCAAATGCCGAATATTTCGTGATGATATCCTTAAACAAAACATAATACAGCGCAGCACAAAGTTGTGCCACCATACACATGCTGTCACCAAGCATCGGATTTTCTCCATCAGCAGCTCCACTCACCTGCCCAACTACCATTATCAGCGCCCCAACGAGCCCAAAAACGACTCCAACCGCCTTTAAAACCGTAATTGGCAACTTCAAAAAAATAGCCGCGCATATCATAGTGAACACCGGCGTCAATGTAGACATTACAGCAGAATCAATAGGCGACGTATATCCTATCCCTACAATGTAAAGTGCCTGATTTACAGTGATTATCAGGAACGACGCAACAAAGATTTTTACATAGTCACACCGCTGTATTCTGTCACTTTTAATCACAGAACTCGGCAAAAACAGACCGGCAACAACAAACAGCAGCGTACCACCAATTATCCTCACCGCAGACAGCGCAATCGGGCTTATCAAGCCACTTTGAAGAACACTTTTTGATATCGGCGACATAGCTCCCCATACCATATTTGCCATGAGCATGGCAGCATGTCCCCTAAACTCACCCCTCGTCATATCGCACCCTTAACTCTCTGTGGCTGAGACTGTTTATAAGCATCAATATATGCTTCAAAATCCTCAATACTGCCATTATACACATTCAGGTCAAGCTGCCGCTTACATCCCGGAATCACACCTTCATGACTATATTGCCAAAATGTCCACTCCTCCCCAATCGGCGGATTTGTGAACGAGCATATCCACAGCGGATAACCGCCATATAGCGCACCAACATACTTGTAATAGCCCTTTTTATTAGAGTAAAACATCACGTCGATACTGTATCTCTGAAGCATATTCACCATTTTTTCCAGACGACTGCGCACGATTTCCGGCTTCACCTCCACTGCATTACCATGGTCTTCGATATCTATAACTACCGGAAAATCAAGGTCTTTAAATTCTATTGCCTCACGCAGGTTTATCGCCTGAGCCTCCCCGGAGCGGTCAAAACGGAAAAAGTGATAAGCCCCAACTTTCAGCCCCGCCTTTTTCGCCTCAGCATAGTTATAGTCAAACATTCGGTCTTTCCACGTTGCGCCCTCCGTTGCCTTTACAAACACGAAATCAATAGAGTTTTTCGCAGCCTCAAAGTCTATAGTATCGTTATGCGCCGAAATATCAATGCCATACACAGTGTAAACTCCGCGTGGAAGCTCCACAGATGCCACAGTGCGCCGAGCATAACGGAAATACAGCTCAACACACGCTCCTGCTATAATAAGCAGCATCACTGCCACAACCGCCCACTTCTTCCACGTCATGATTTTTTGAGCCATACCGAAGCAACTTTAGATATTACATACATCACAGCAAACACAGCCACTATCAGCGCCGAGCAGGGCACGTCGATAACCAACGACAGCATCAAACCGGCAACAGAGCCTATTAGCGAAATTACCACCGAAGCAAACATAATGCTTTTAAGGCGGCTGAAAAAGTTCTCTGCTATCATCTGTGGAAGCGACAGCATAGACATTAGCAGCATTACACCTACAAGTTTGATAGTCAAGACAATGCATAGTGCTATCATCACTGTCATCACTGTGGATATAAACTTCACTGGCAGTCCGGAAATTGTGGCGAAATCACGGTCGAACGCCACTGCCACAATTTTGCGGAAATATATTGCAAAAAAAGCTATCAGCGCCACTGTATACACCGCAAACAATACGATATCACTATGGCTTATAGTCAGTATATTCCCAAAAAGAAAGCTCGTCAGTTCAGGCACATAGCCCGGCGTCATAAACACGAATATCACGCCTATTGCCATGCCCAATGCCCAAACTACCGCTATCGCAGAGTCTTCACGCACACGCCACCGCGTGGACATCGTTTCCACAAGTAATGATGAACCCACTGCAAACAGTGCTGCCATTGCCACAGGACTTATTCCAAGGAAATACCCCAATCCAAGTCCGCCAAAGCAAGCATGCGTCACACCTCCTGAGATGGAAACAAGTCGGCGAGTCACTATGTAAGTGCCTATTATAGCGGAAGCTATGCTGATAATGGCAATGCCTATGAGCGCATTTATGAAAAATTGATATGAGAATATATCCATTAGCTAATCTATTTTACCTTGTGCCATGAGGCGGTCAATCACAGAGTTTATAACGTTTTTCGTGTACTTTTATTATGAGTTAAGTACTTGTTTTTGCGGCGCGGGCCTCTGCCACAATCATCAGAAGTTCCTCCTTGACGGCATCCGGCAGGCATATTTCTCTCAGCTGAAGCGAGCGAGCCCATCCGGCGGTGTCTTGCGGGAGCATAGTGAGGAGTACGTTGCGAAATTGCTCAATTTCTTCCTCATCGTAGCTATCCGGCAGCCGCCCCTTGTATTTATCGAGCTCTTCATCGTCGTAATACACGATTTCCTCGCTCACAGCCGCCAGCAGCGAGTCTTTTTCGCACGTCAGATGCAACCCGCAACATTCTTGCTGCGGGGGAGTTATCGGCAGTTCTCCGCCAGCTTTTCTCTCCTCTCTCTTGTGCAGCAAGTATAGTGGTAATCCCACTGCTACAAGTGCCGCCGCTATTATTAACACTACTGTCATTTGTCTTTATCTTTTAAATAAACATTTTTAAGGGATTGACTCTAAAGCAGTTACACGTTTATTTTGAAAGTGTCGGCATTGCAACCATTACTCTACCTCCTTAATTGTCACTCCCATTTTGGCAAGGTCATCCCAAAAAGTGGGATACGACTTGCTCACAACGCCTATATCGTTTATTTTCAGTGTCTTAAATTTGAATACGGCAGGAGCGAAAGCCATAGCCATTCGATGGTCCTTATAGGTGTCAATAGGCTCGAATGTAGGTTCTGCCGTTGCGCCATCCCATATCAGTGTGTCGCCACCGGAAATCGTCACGATATATCCCAGCTTTTTCAGTTCATTACGCAGAGCGGCGAGGCGGTCAGTCTCTTTGTTAGGCAATGTACTGAGCCCGGTAATTGTATACGGCACTCCCATAAGACAAAGCATAACGGCAAAAGTCTGCGCAGTGTCCGGCATACTGCCAAGGTCTATTTCCGCACGCCTTTCGTCACATTGAGCCGGTGACACAGTTGCGCAGGAAAATACGTTGTCGCATATAAATTTTGTTTCTACGCCAAACTGAGAAAACAATTTTGCAGTCTGAGAGTCTCCTTGCAAACTCTGTTTTTCAAGTGAATTTAGACGGATTTCTGCTCCCGTCATCGCCACTGTCTCATACCAGTATGTAGCGGCACTCCAGTCCGGTTCTATCTTGAAGTCTTGAATCAAGTATTCGCCACAGCCGATATTGATTTCCGCTTCTTTCACCTCTACAACAACGCCAAATCTTCGCATAAGGCTTGCCGTCATTTCGATGTATGGGCGTGAAATCTGGCTGCCACAGAGTTTTATAGTCAGCGGGCGACTCATAGTAGGACCTATCATCATGAGTGCGGATATAAACTGCGAGCTAATCCCTGCATCGATTTCCACATTGCCCCCTACGAGCTTTTTGCCTGTAATACGCAGTGGCGGAAATCCTTCTTCAGCGGCGTATTCAATGTCAGCACCCAATGTGCGTAAAGCATTGACCAATGGGGAGATTGGACGCTTGCGCATACGTTCTGAGCCGTCGAGTGTCACAGTATGTCCCTGACGTGTAGCAAAATATGCCGTCAAAAAGCGCATAGCAGTACCTGCGGCACCGATATTGACGTAATCATCCTTGCTGTTTAGGGCAGCGAGCATACTGTCTGCGTCGTCACACTTTGCATATTCAATATCAGCGGGACACGGCGAAAGGGCATTCATTAGCAACGCCCGGTTGCTGATGCTCTTGGAAAGTGGAAGTGATATTTCCACTTTTTGTGGCACTGTGCCGGCGGTCAAAAGAAAAGTGCTCATAGACTGTCAACTGCGTTTTTAAGTTTTTCGAGCGATTTCAGGATATTTGCGCGAGTAGTACCTACGTTTAGTCTCATATATCCTACACCTTCCTTGCCAAACATTTCACCATCGTTAAGCGCGAGTCCCGCCTTATCTACAAACATACTTACGAGTTCTTTTTGGCTTAGTCCGAGCTGTCGGCAGTCAAGCCAAACGAGAAATGAAGCCTGCGGGCGAATTATCTTGATAGCCGGAATGTTTTCCGCAAGGTATTTTTCAGTGGTATCTA
>JBJECS010000047.1:0-23068 GCA_051871335.1 Muribaculaceae bacterium
GCTCATCGTCGTCGCGGAGGTCGATGTGGATTTCAGAGCAGGGGCCGCAAGGACCGGTATCGCCCATTTCCCAGAAATTGTCGTGCTTGTTGCCGTTAATGATATGGTCTTTAGGGAGATGTTTTTCCCAAATAGCAGCGGCTTCGTTGTCACGCTCGAGGCCTTCGTCGGGAGAGCCTTCAAAGACGGTAGCGTAAAGATGCTCAGGGTTAAGGTGTAGAACATCGACGAGGTATTCCCAAGCGAAATCGATGGCGTCTTTCTTGAAATAGTCGCCAAAGGACCAGTTACCGAGCATTTCAAACATAGTGTGGTGGTAAGTGTCGAGCCCGACCTCCTCGAGGTCGTTGTGCTTACCGCTCACGCGAAGACATTTTTGCGAGTCAGCGACGCGACGATATTTAGGGGCAGCATTGCCGAGAATAATGTCCTTGAATTGGTTCATACCAGCATTGGTAAACATGAGAGTAGGGTCATCCTTAATGACCATAGGAGCGGAAGGGACGATGTGGTGACCCTTGCTCTGGAAGAAAGTCTTGAAAGACTCGCGTATTTCTTTGGCTGTGAGCATCTTAAAATATGTTGTTAAAAAGAATTATCAATAAGAATAAAAAAACTTGCCATAAATAATCTGCAAAATTACTATTTTTTGATTATTTTTGCAAAATATTTTTATAAAACATGTTTCAAAGGCATGTCAGAAAAGGTCTATTATAAATATGATGAGGAGACAGACACGTATGTGAAAATAGATATTTCACGACGGAAGCGAGTCTGGGAGACAGTAAAGGCTGTGCTGGAGGTGTCCGGTGTGGTGATGTTGCTGTGTCTTGGGTTGTATTATTGGATAGACCTGCCGAAAGAGAAGTTGCTACGCGAGGAAAATGAGCGACTGAGGAACCAGTTGGAAGACGTAGAGAGCCGTCTTGATGTAGCGATTACTGTGATGGAGGATATAGCGCAGCGGGACAATAATTTTTACCGCGTAATGATGCAGGCAGACCCGATAACGGACAGCAAACGGTATGCAGGCCTTGAGCGAAGTGAGGCTTATAGGAGCATGAGTGACGGAGACCTGGTGACGAACGTGAATAATAAGGCGGATATGCTTGAGCGGATGATATATACTCAGATAAAGTCGTTTGACGCGCTGCGCGAGATGGCGTCGACCCAGCAGGAGCGTCTGGCGCATATACCGTCAATCCAGCCAATATCGTCGAAAGATATGAAGCAGATGGCGTCGGGCTATGGGTATCGCGTGGACCCAGTGTATGGCACTACGAAATTCCATGAAGGGATGGACTTTGCGTCGGCAATAGGGACGAAGGTGTATTGTACCGGTGCAGGGACAGTTTTGTCGGCGGGCTGGGAGAGCGGCTATGGCAATCTGATAGAGATAGACCATGGTTATGGCTATGTGACACGTTATGCACATCTGAGCAAGATAGACGTAAGAGCCGGTCAGAAAGTGAAACGCGGAGACTATATCGGACGAGTAGGCAACACCGGAAAGTCGACAGGTTCGCATCTGCATTATGAGGTGCGTCATAATGGCGTCCCCCAAAATCCGGTACATTATTATTTCCAAGACTTAACCCCCGAGCAGTATGCAGACATGATAAGGGCTGCAGATGCGGCTGCTCACGTAATGGACTAAAATAAAGAAGATTATGCGACGAAAGGACGACGATTCTATTGAAAAGACGTATTATAAGATGCGAGAGGTGGTGGAGATAACGGGTATCCCGGCATCGACACTGCGTTTTTGGGAAACAAAGTTTACGATAATCAAGCCATTTCGTGAGAATGGTCAGCGGTATTATACGCCTAAGGATATAGAGACGATAAACATGATAAGGTATATGATTCATGAAAAGGGTCTTAAGATAGAAGCGGCACAGCAGGAGCTAAGGCGCAACCGTCAGGGCGTGGATAAGCGATTTGAGGTAGTAGAAAGGCTGAAGGAAATACGAAGCCGAATAGAAATAATGCTTGAAGCACTGAACAGGAAGAGATAATGGCAAGCATACTGCAAATAAATTCGCTCACGAAGAGCGTAGGCGACCGAGTGCTATTTCAAGATGTCACGCTCGGCATATTTGAGGGCGACAAGATAGGCCTAATCGCGAAGAACGGGATGGGAAAAACAACGCTGTTGCGCTGTCTTGCAGGAATAGAGTCAGCCGACAGTGGAGATATAGTGTATCGCAATGACCTTCGTGTGGGCTATCTGGAGCAGACACCCGAACTTGACGGGGAGATGAGTGTATTGCAGGCGGCATTTGCGCATGAAAGTGCAGTCACAAAGGCAGTATCGGCGTATGAGCTTGCTATAATCTCCGGTAATCAGGAAGAAATGCTTGCGGCGATGCAAGAGATGGATGCGTCGTCGGCATGGGACTATGAAGACCGTCTGAAACAGCTATTGACGCAATTTCGGATAACCAACCTGACGCAAAAAGTCGGGTCGCTGTCCGGCGGTCAGAAGAAGCGGCTTGCGCTGGCGCGAGTAATCCTTGACGAGCCGGAATTTCTAATCCTTGACGAGCCGACAAACCATTTGGATATAGACTCGATAGAGTGGCTTGAGGCTTACCTTAAGCGGAGCCGCATGACATTGCTGCTCGTAACCCATGACAGGTATTTCCTGGACCGTGTATGCAATAAAATAATAGAGATAGACCGGACGAATGTGTATAGCTATGAAGGAAATTACGACTACTATGTCCGCCGCCGTGCAGAGCGAATAGAGGCGATGAGTGCCGAGCTTGCGAGGGTGAAAAATACACTCCGCAAGGAGCAGGACTGGATGAGCCGTCAGCCGCAGGCCCGCGCGGGAAAGGCACGTTACCGCATAAATGCGTTTTATGACCTGAAAGACCGGTCACGCATAGACCTGACAGAGAAAAATGTAGCCCTTGAGGTGAAGTCGAGCTATATAGGGTCAAAGATATTTGAGGCAGAGCATATATCAAAGCGATTTGGAGACAAAATAATTCTTGATGATTTTAACTATATATTCTCTCGCTATGAAAAGTTGGGAATAATAGGTGAAAATGGAGTGGGAAAGTCAACTTTCATAAAAATGCTTCAGGGACTTGTTCCCCAGGATAGCGGAACGTGGAACGTGGGCGAAACGGTAAAGTTTGGCTATTATTCTCAGGAGGGGATAAGTTTTGACGAGAGCAAGAAGGTGATAGACGCAATTACCGATATAGCAGAAGATATTACTTATAACGAAGGAGTGCATATCGCACCGATGCAGTTTCTTCAACGCTTCCTATTTACGCCTGCGGACCAGCAGAAATACATATATAAACTGAGTGGGGGCGAGCGTGCGCGTCTACACCTTGCGTCGGTGTTGATGCGATACCCAAATTTCCTTATCCTTGATGAGCCGACAAATGACCTGGATATAGTAACGCTTGGCATTCTTGAGGATTATCTGTCGGAGTTTAAGGGGTGTGTGATAGTAATTTCCCACGACCGCTTTTTCCTTGATTCGATAGTTGACCACCTATTTGTATTCCAAGGGAATGGTGTGATAAAGGATTTTCCCGGGACATATAGCGAGTATCGGGAATGGCTATCGGAACAGAAGTCTCATCAGGCAGTGCCGGCAAAAGAGTCAGGCAAGCAGGAGCGTCAACGCACAGAAAGAAAGGCGAAAATGACGTATAAGGAGAAGAAAGAATTTGAGGAGATAACGTCACGCCTTGAGAGCCTGAATGGGGAGAAAGCGGCGCTTGATGCGTTATTCAATTCGGGGGAGCAGCTTGAAGATGTAGCAGCAAAGGCGGCAAGGTATGAGGCGGTGAAGAATGAGATAGATGAGCTGGAAATGCGTTGGCTTGAGCTATCGGAGAGGGAAGAATAGAGAATAGAGGGAATGGGTAGGGGCGGACGTGATGCATCACGTCCCTACGATAAGATGCTGGAAATCAGGGCGGAGGATAGAGGATAGAGAGGTGTGGTAATATGCCGATAGGGCGAATAGGGAGCACTTGATAGAGAATGGGGTAAATTACAAAGGCGTTACACTTAAATAATGTTAATAACGTATAAATATTGTAAAATTTTTAAGATAAAGAGTATGTAATTGAAAAAATTGATGTATATTTGCGAAGTCTTACATATTTTAATAAATAGTTAAGAAAAAAGCAGTAGAAATTATTAATTCTAACATAAAATCCAAAACAAACACGTATGAAAAAGACTCTTTTTCTCGTAGGAGCTTTGCTATTAAGCCAGGGCTTGTTTGCACAAGACCTGAAGCAAGGTAACCTGACAAACGTAAAGAAACTGACTTCGGGTACAGAAAAGTATGAAAATCCGAGGTGGTCGCCAGATGGTCAAATGATTGCGTATACGAACTTTGGCTATGATGGTCTTTATGTAATGAACAGCGATGGCAGTGCGAAGTCCAAGATTTCAGAGCGCATAGGCATCGGCTATATGTATCAGTGGAGTGGCGACAGCGAGCAAATCCTTGTTCGCGACACACGCTGGGACGGCGGTTCAGCAGGAGCCGGTGACCGTCATCATGCAATTTTCGCTATCGACCTGAATGCGAATGAGGTTCGCATGACAGAAGATGCATCGTATATGCAGCCAGCATCATGGCGCTATAGCGTGACAGGCGAAAAGACAATAGCAGCACCGGATGCAAAAGTAATCGTAAAGAGAGGTGCTCTAAAGCCAGTGGCATCTAAAAAACTGAAAGCAGTGCTTGCACAGCCGACATCAAAGGTAAGCTTTATAGCAAATGGCGAGCAGCTGTATGTAGTAGATGCAGAGGGCAACAAGAAGATGATTTCAGACAAGGTAGGTTTCTGCCCGGCATTATCACCAGACGGGAAGAAAGTTGCTTATAATGAAGTAGATGACGTGGTGGTAATGAACATCGACGGCACAGGCAAGAAAGTAATCGGTGTAGGCTTCAATCCATCATGGGTTAACAACAGCCAGATAGTGTTTGAAAAGACAACGGATGATGGTCACACATACCTATCAGGCGAGCTTTATCTTGCAAATATTGCTACAGGAGCGATAAAGCAGCTAACCAGCACATCAAACATGATAGAGATGAACCCATGCGTTTCACCAGATGGAAGCAAGGTAGTATTCCAGTCATTCACGGATGGTCAGATATATGTAGCAGACCTTAAATAAGAATATTAATCACAGAAAAAACCAAAAGAAATGAAAAAGATAGCATCACTATTAATGATTGCGTTGGTGGCTGTGATTATGCCATTGACAGCATCCGCATGGGGAAATCACCTCATCGGTCTTGACCCAGGTCACGGAGGTTCAGACCCGGGAGCATCAGGTCCATCAGCACCACACGAAGCAGAATTGGCTCTACGATGCGCAACTCAAGTACGCGACTGGATTACCGGTCAAATGGGCGGAAAGTGTAATATGACAAGAACAAGCAACGTGTATGTGTCACTATCAGCACGTCGTTCATATTCAGTGTCATGGGACCCATGGGTGTTCTGTTCATTCCACTTGAATGCGTTTAACGGTTCTGCAAACGGAACAGAAACATGGTATTATTGGAGCGCAGGAAACAGCTACAACCTTGCAAAATATGTTCACGCAGACCTTGTAAGCCTCCTTGGGCGAACAAACCGTGGTATTAAGCAAAACGGCTGGACGGTTATCACCGGTTCATCCGGCGTTCCGGCAATCTTGACAGAAGCACTGTTTGTGGATAACAGCACAGAGTGGAACATGATTAACACCACAAGCAAGGAAGGGTTTAAGAACTGGGCACGTGCTCACATCTATGGTTTCTATGATTACCTCAATGCAATTCATGGTATGAGCGGTGACCCTCGTAGCAAGAGCGCAATCAGCGGTAGTGGAACATCAACAGACCCAACTCCTACACCAACTGCCACTCTCACAGTGTCAACAACAGGTCTTCACTTTGAATGCTACAAGGGCGAACATCCAACCCTTGAATTTACAGTTAAGGGTGAAAACCTTACGAGCGATATCCTTGTAAAGTCAATGACACCAGGTCGCTTTACATGTAACGGTGTGACAAACAGCGATGGTGCCAACCTTGGCAAGACGGGAGGTACAGTACAAGTACAGTTTAACATTACAGATGTAGTAGGTACATACGGTGAAGGAGGTACAGCAGTAAGCTATAACTTTGGCTGTAAGGTAATATCCGGCAGTATCACTAAGGAAGTTAAGTTTACCGCAGAAGTAAAGGCACCTCCACTGAATAACCTTGCAGAAAAGTGGAACTTCTCAGAAAAGCGCGGCAATGCAACAGCGAAGGGCTATGACGCAACCAAGATACGTAACTTCTGTTATCAGAATGGTAAGCTTTACTGCGTATACAATCACAGTGAAATTCTCGTGCTGAATGCACAGACAGGTGAAAGCCTTGGCTTCCTGAACAAGGGTAGCATCGTATCAGGCGGAACACTCACACTTTGCGACGTAAAGGCATATCAGGGACACATCGTGGCATGTAATCTTGCCGGCAATGCGGATGAAGAACTTCGCTTCTATGCATGGGACAATGACCAGAATGAGCCATACTTGCTCCTGAATACAAAGGACTTCCAGGGCGCAACCCGTATGGGCGACTGCCTTGAATTGTCAGGTACTTGGGATTCAGACCTCTACTTGTCACTTGGTAATGACAACGGTACAGATACAAAGATTATCGAATATCGTCGCCTGAATGGAGCATGGAGCGTAAGCAACACAAAGGTAACAACAGATGGAACCACCCACCTGAGCACACAAGGAACCACCCGTGTCTACAAACAGCCGGGTAACGGATGGTGGGTAGACGGAAAGGACAGCTATCCAACATGGTGTCAGTTAGACTCTAATACAGGCACAGCAGTAAAGAAGACCTTTGTAGATACAGGTGAAAGCTGGGGTTCAAGCCACCACGAATTTAACTGGGGCGGTCAGAAGTATTCTGCAAATATCGTATTTAACGGTAAGGAATACAACTCAGACGGCTCAATGAACAACGATGCAAACTATAAGGGGGCGCGTGTACGTCTCATTATGGACCTTACCGGTGACTTTACACGTATGCAGCAGGTAGGCGACTTCCCAAGCGATGGTCTTGGTGATGTATCACGCAACACAAATGCGACATCAGACGCAATAGTAAACACAGACGGAACAAACTACATTGAAGTATGGGTTTACTCAACAACTCACGGTATAGCATACTATAACTATGGTAATGTACCAACTCACGAAGTAACGCCAATCGTACCGTCAGGTCCGTCACTGCGTTCAAGCGCAGCATCACTTGACTTTACAGCGTTTGCGACAGGTCATGCAGAAAAGACAATCAAGATAGAGGGTGAAGCCCTGACAGAGGATATCACACTGTCAGTAAGCGGCACAGATGCTCAATACTTTACATTGTCAACAGCAACCTTGGCAAAGGAAGGCGGCAACGTGACAGTTAAGTATGACCCAACAGTAGTAGGAAGCCACACAGCAACTCTGAAGGTATCTTCAGTAGGTGCAGATGATATCACCATCTCACTTAAGGGTACAGCTAACCAGCCGACCAAGTTTGATGACAACATTACTGAACTTACTGAAATGTGGACAAACACTTCATGGGCAGAAATCCGTACTATCGCTTACCAGGATGGAAAGATTTATGCACTTATCAACAAGGCGTTCGGCACCCCGACTATAAAGATTCTTGATGCATACACAGGAGCAGAAAAGGGAACACTCAGTGTTGAGGGCATTTCCGGCGGTATCGTCACACTTTCAGGAATGGTGGCAGTAGGAGGCAAAATCTTCGCATCCAACTCAGCACGCGCAACAGAGGCGTTCCGTATCTATCGTTGGGACAGCGACACATCAGCACCAGTAGTTGCTCTTGAGCTTGCAGCCAACAGCCACGCTACAACAGCTATGGGCGCTCAGATTTCATTCACCGGCGACCTGAATAACGGACGAATCTGGACATCAGACCAGGCAACAAACAACCTCATCTACTTCAACGTAAGTGGTGGAAATATAGACAGCACCCTGAACAAGCTTGCTATTGTCAAGTCAGACGGCTCAACAGCAATCTCTGTAGGTGACGCATGGGGTTCAGCAGCAGTACAAGACGCAGGTAACGGCAATATCTACGTTGCATGCAAGGACAGCTATCCGGCATTGTTCGGTTCAGACGGCAAGCTCATCGAGCAGATGCAGGCAAACACATGCGGCAGCATCAATGGTGGAGCATCTATCAACGTATTTGACTTCGGCAGCAAGAAATATGCTCTCGCAGGAACATACGTATCAGGCAGAAATAACGGACGTTTCGCACTTGTAAATGTAACCGGCGGCTTCGGAGCAGCAGAGGCTCCAGTAGCGTTCTATCCTGCAGCAGGCTTCCCATCAGCAACTACAAATAGCCACTCACTCCAGAATCTCATCGTACAAAAACGCAACGACGGACAGGTTCTTGATGTATGGTTCAGCACTTGCTTCCAGGGATTGGGTTACTACACTTATGACGGCGTGAAACCTGCAGATGCTGTTGAAGGCATTTCACAGGCTAAGTTCGGTGTAATCTGCGATGGCAACACACTTGCAGTAGTAGGCGTAGAGGCAGCTGAAATCGAGCTTTACAGCGCATCAGGTGCGCTTGTGGCTAAGTCACAGGGTCAGACAGTAGAAGTTTCCGCACTCCGCGGTCTCTACATCGTCAAAGTTAAAGACGCTGACGGCATTATCCGCGCACAGAAAGCAGTAATCCGATAAATACAAACAGAGGCGATAAGCCTCCAGCATACTTACAATTAGGCTATACCCTTTGGAGAAATCCGAAGGGTATAGTTTTTTTACTTATAAATCGTAATCGGCGCAAGATGCTGTAATTATGCGGCTTTTAGGATAATATTCTGTTAAACACAAAAATAATTCTTGAAAATTATTAGTTTAATTAAAAGAATAGTTGTACCTTTGCGGAACAATAATCTTATTTCTAATTTCTATATATCATTATGGATATTAATAGTATCATGAGCGCCCTGGAAGCAAAGCATCCAGGTGAAAAAGAGTACCTCCAGGCAGTGCGCGAGGTTCTCATCTCTGTAGCAGACGTTTATAACCAGCACCCTGAGTTTGAAAAGAACAAAATCGTAGAACGAATGGTAGAACCGGACCGTATCGTAACATTCCGAGTTACATGGATAGACGATAAGGGTGAAATCCAAAACAACCTTGGCTACCGCGTACAATTCAACAATGCGATAGGTCCATACAAGGGCGGTATCCGTTTCCACGCATCTGTAAACCTGTCAATCCTCAAATTCCTCGGATTTGAGCAGACATTCAAAAACGCGCTAACAACCCTACCAATGGGTGGCGGCAAAGGTGGAAGTGACTTTTCACCACGCGGCAAGAGTGACCGTGAAATCATGCGTTTCTGCCAGGCATTTATTCTCTGCCTATGGAAGCACCTCGGTCCAGACCGTGACGTGCCAGCAGGCGATATCGGCGTAGGCGGTCGTGAAGTAGGCTATATGTACGGAATGTACAAGAAACTGATGAACCAGTGTACCGGAACATTTACAGGCAAGGGTCTTGACTTCGGCGGCTCACGTATCCGTCCAGAGGCAACAGGCTATGGAGCACTCTACTTTGTCCAGAACATACTTGCCCGCACAAATGAAGAACTGAAGGGCAAGACTATCGCAATCTCAGGTTTCGGCAACGTGGCATGGGGCGCAGCGAAGAAGGCAACAGAGCTTGGCGCAAAGGTAGTAACAATCTCAGGTCCTGACGGCTATGTATATGACCCGGAAGGCATCGAGGGTGAAAAAATCGACTATATGCTTGAGCTCCGCGCTTCAGGCGATGATATCGTAGCACCATACGCAGAAAAATATCCAAGTGCAACATTCTATCCAGGTCGCAGACCATGGGAGCAGAAGGTTGATATCGCACTCCCATGCGCAACCCAGAATGAGGTATCAGGCGAAGATGCAGCTCAGCTTGTAGCAAATGGGGTGAAACTCGTAGCAGAGGTTTCAAACATGGGTTGTACACCAGAGGCAATAGATACATTTATCAATGCCCGCATTACATACGCTCCAGGCAAGGCAGTAAATGCAGGCGGTGTAGCAACATCAGGTCTTGAAATGACTCAGAATGCAGAACACTTACAGTGGACAGCAGAGGAAGTAGACGCAAAGCTTCACCAGATTATGAAGGATATTCACAGCCAGTGCGTTAAGTATGGTGTAGAACCAGACGGCTATCTCAACTACATGAAGGGCGCAAATATTGCAGGCTTTATGAAGGTTGCTAACGCAATGATGGAACAGGGCGTAATCTAAAAAGCAAATTTTTAAATCAAATAAAAGAAAGGGGGCGCACTAATAGTAGAGTGTCCCCTTCTTGTTTAATATTTTTTGCCAATCAAAAAAATATTTGTATTTTTGCAGTAAAATCTACGGCGATGATTAAGGCACTATACTATATATACTTTATCTGTATCGCAATGCCGATACTACTTGTGGCAACAATTCTTACGGCACTGCTTACGGGCGTTGGCTCTATTTTGTTTGGAGGAAAATGGTGGGGTTATTATCCTTCTCACGTCTGGGCTCGGATATTCTGTGCGCTGACCCTTGTCAGGGTAGAGGTTCAGGGCAGAGAGAACTATGACGAGGACAAGTCTTACGTTTTCGTTGCCAATCACCAGGGTGCGTACGACATATTTTCCATCTATGGCTATCTAAACCATAACTTTAAGTGGATGATGAAGAAAAGCCTTGAGAATATCCCGTTTATAGGTTTTGCATGTCGCCGAGCCGGTCATATCTTTGTGGATAACAGTGGACTTGGCGCCGTGAAATCCACTATGCAACGAGCAGAGAGCGAATTGAAAGACGGAATGTCGCTTGTGGTGTTTCCGGAGGGTTCTCGCACGAAAACGGGCAAGATGGGCCGCTTTAAACGCGGAGCATTTCAGCTTGCGCAAGAGTTTGGTTTGCCGCTTGTGCCAATAACAATAAATGGCGCATATGAGGTGATGACCCGCAATAGTATTCTGCCCCAATATGGCAAAATCACTTTGACTATTCATAAACCTATAGCACCTCCGGCAACAGAGTCTGAAATCCGCGCAAAGACAGATGAGGCATTTGCCGCAGTATATTCAGCCCTTGATGAAAGATACAGGTAATAAATGAAAGGATTAGTAATAAGAAATACGGGTAGCAGATATGTGGTGAGAGACCTTGCCACGGGAGAGGAGTGTGCGTGCGCAGTGAAAGGGAAATTTCGTCTTAAGGGGATACGCACAACAAATCCGGTAGCGGTAGGCGATTATGTGACTGTATCCGTTAACGATGATGGAACGGGATATATCACAGCAATAGAACCACGCAAGAACTATATTATCCGCCGCGCGAGTAACCTTTCAAAAGAGTCTCATATTCTTGCGGCGAATGTGGATGTGGCAGTGCTTGTAGTGACGCTGTTGCATCCAACGACATCCACAACGTTTATCGACCGTTTTCTCGCTACAGCCGAGGCTTATGGCGTGAAAGCTCTAATCGCAATAAATAAAATCGACTTGCTTGAGGATGAAGAGGACCGCGAGCTTCTTGATGCAGTAGCGTATCTCTATCGCTCGATAGGGTATGATGTTGCGTTGATGTCGGCAGAGACAGGTGATGGAATAGAAGAGCTGCGCCGGAAACTTGCGGGCAAAATATGCCTATTCTCGGGTAATTCAGGAGTGGGAAAATCGACGCTTATAAATTGCCTAATCCCGGGTCTTGACCTGAAGACTGAGGAGATATCAGACGTACATGATACGGGTGTTCATACGACTACATTTTCAGAAATGTATGAGTTTTCAGGAGCCGGGGGCTGGCTAATAGATACGCCGGGCGTTCGCGGGTTTGGCACGATAGAGATGGAACGGCATGAGGTTGCTCATTATTTTCCGGAAATTTTCCGTATTAGTGCAGATTGCCGTTATGGAGACTGTACCCACACTCACGAGCCGGGGTGTGCAGTAAGAGATGCGGTGGAGAATAGCTTGATATCCGCATCACGCTTTGCTTCATACCTTAGTATCCTAGAGGATGCTGACGAGGGTAAATACAGGAAAGCATTTTAGAGTAACTATTCAGCTATCAGATGGACATGGATGCTCTTAGTGAGTAATGAGAAATGAAAAAAGGGGCGGACTTTGAAGGTCACGCCCCAATAATTTTATTACTTATTTTATTGCAATTTTCTTCGTTATAACTTTACCTCGAATATCGATGGCTGAGGCGATGTATATGCCGGGAGCGAGATTTGTCACATCGATTGACGATGTGGCGGTGGCTGCAACAAGTGAGCCTGCGAGGTTATAGATTCTAATTGACGAAGCCTCGGTGCCGGAGAGAGTGACGGAAGTGCCATCGAAGATAAGATTAGCAATGTCATTGTTTATAGCGTCAACGGCAGTCACAATATCGCCGTAATAATAGTATGCAATGCCCTGTAAGCATGAAAGAATCCAAATATTAACACCGCGTTCCTGCACCTCATAGCAAACCGCCTGCTGGAACTGTACGTTTCGAGTGAAACCGAGTCCAGATGCCGGGTATGCGAGCGGAGTGGAAGAAGATGAGATGCCATCAGTGATGTCTTTCAATATTAGTGCACCGTCGTTAAGAGTCGTAGCACCAGAAGAGCAAAGGAGGTATGTGGCGGCAGCCATATATTTACGACTTCCGAAAGAGAAGAAACGCCCGGCGTTTGCGCTTTGGTTAACGACAGAAGATGAAACTTGCTCAATGAATTTACCGGTAGAGTCAAAGCGTGTTGGAGCCTGGTCTTTGCCGATAACCCAATAAGAGCCGTCATCGTTAAGAGTGATGTCTACAGAGCCTTTCTGACTTCCGACGCTGTAGTCTGCGCCGGAGCTGCTTTTGAGAGTGATTATTTCCGGTATTTGGCTAACAATGCTGTTTGTGACGTTGTAAATGACGAGTTTACTGCCGTTGCTGAACATGATTTTACCATTGTCCCAATTACCGTAAACACTCATAATCTCACCGCACTGTACGTTTCCGTGAGTGTCGTCTTCAATAATTACGGAAGGGGTAGAATTGTCGTCGGTCCACTTATAAACTTTAAGGGTAGTACCGTCAGGAGCACCGTTGCTCATTATGATGTTTCCGTCAAATGCCTTTATGGAAGCGGCGTAGCACTGTCCGCCAGTCACGCCGTCAAGGTTTAGTTTTCCAATTTTCTCAGCGTTGAAAGCATCGATGATTTCAACGGATTCACTGCCATTGTAAGCGGCGTTAGAGTTAACAATGTAAAGTTTATTGTCAAGGAAAGCCATGTCTCGGCTCTGCGGTGCGGTGACAGAAAGCCAGTCGGCAGCGGCGAGATTTCCTTTAGCCACAGAGAAGTTCCATCCTTCTGTCAGTGAAGTGATATTGTCGCTGATTGCGGGCAGCGAACACGTACCGGTGATAGGAATATATTGCGCCACAGCATTAGTAGAATGAAGCTCGAGAACAGCGGAGTGAGTTCCAACGGCAGAAGGGCTGTATGTGATAGTAACGTCAGCTTCAGGATTCTCAGTGGTTATCTGGTTTTGGCTTAAGCTGAAGAGGTCGGCATTATCGCCAGTTATGCTCATGACAATGTATCCCTGTAAGTAACTGCCGGAAATGTGAGTAGTGACAGACGCCTGAGAGCCGGGAGAAGCGCTAAGCGAGAAGGAATTGTCGCTGCAGTTGATGAGTGGAGTGCTTGGGTCTACAAATGTATATGTAGCGGTAAGTGGTATTATGATGTCTGAAGCATAAGGAGAAGAGAGTCGGAGTTTTGCGTTGTAGTTAGTCTTGCGACCATCCGGGTGGAATGAGACATTAACGCCAATGGAGGAAGAAAACTGGTTGTGGTCTGCAACATCAGCGGTGAAAACTTCGCCGTCTTCGCCTGTTATTACAGCAGTCCACTTACCAAACATGTATTCACTTGTCCTGCTAAGAGTCAGAGTCTGTGTAGGAGTCTCAGCGGTGCTTTCCGCAGAGAAAGAGAGCGAGGAAGCTGAAGGCGACATGGAAATGCCGGAATATTGTGAAGTGTTAAAGTGTTTTGCATCGCTATTTGTGTCGTCGCCAATTACGGTGCCAGTAGAGTTAACATGACGGTCGATATGGAATTTATAGACGTATGCTGAAGTCTTGTTACCAGCGACGCCGAGATACATGCTGATGTGTCCGAAAACGTCAGGACGGATGCAAACAGCTTCCGGCTCACCCCAAGAGAGGTTGTTAATTCGGGCATAATTTATGTTTTTGCGCTGAATGAAAGTGTTTGTGCGCCAGTTTACGATGTTCATGATGTGAACCGGGGTATTGCTACTGCTACCCACGCCTTCATACATGTAAAGATAGTCACCGTTTATGCAGAAGCTCTGGTAAGACTTCCATTCAAATCCAGTGTCTCCTGAGAGACCAGAGCCAGTGACGGGGAGGTTGCCTTTAGGCATATCATATTCCTTAATTTCCTTGTCAACACCGGCGAGATATGCGTCAAGGTCGTAAACGCAGTAACGACGCACACCGCCACCAGAAGAGCTGTAGCAAATATAGCGGTTAACTGGGTCGATGTCAGCGTAAACATTGTTGTAACCTTTCGGGTGGTCGTGGTATGAAAGACTAACTGCACTGTTTTCTCTACCGTCAGCGATTACAGAAGCTCCGCTGACAAACTTAAACCGGCAAATAGCTTTCCCGGAAAGGTCGTCTCCGGTGCCGTTATCAGAACCTTTAGCCCCTGTTACCATCCACAGTTGTCCGCTTGGGTCTCTGAAAACGGAGAGTTTAACACCGTGTCCGGTCTTGGCGAGGCTCATTTTTTGAATAGAGGTGCTGTAAGTGTAAGTACCGTCAGTTTTGGTGGCTTTCTTTGTGCAGGGGACTCGGAAAAGGAAAAGCGGTTCGCAGTCTGTGCTGCTGAGTCCGTTGGCACTGTTGAAATTGCTGCGGTTTGTGCTTCCCATGAGTTGTAGGAAATACAAGTCGCCGGTTACGGGGTCAATGTCCATACTCTGGATTAGTTCAGTGCTGTCAGCAGTCGGAGTGCCGTTAAGGTGATAGCTGATGTCTTTACTATCAATGATAGAAGTACCCATAGTAGAGTATTTTCCGGCGAGTGTAAACTGGTCAGCAATATTTGAATAGATTTCACGTTGTCCCCAACTGTCAGCGAGGGTGACGTAAGAGTATTTATAGAATCGGTTATCGTAGTGATTGTCAGCGATGTTGTATTTGACGCCACTCGTGGTACCGAGGTCAGAGTAAAGGAGGATGTTTTCACCGAGCTGGTTGCTGTTAGTGGCGACAGAAGTCTTGTTTGTGAAAGTGTTACGGTTAATGTTAACAGAAAGATTTACAGGCGTTACGCAATTAGTGGAGCCAGAAGAACCAGGATAAACACGAAGCAGCGCCATGTAAGAAGTCTTGCCGTAGCAGTGGTCGAAATCGTTGTCAGTGATGTTGAGAGCAGTGGAATTGTCGAAAGCAGAGCGTTCAAAGTACACGCTGAATGCGCCAACACCTCCACCGTCTGCATTATTGGCAGCGGTGACGCCAACGTAGTAAAACTTGTTGTTGTAAATGTTAATGATGTCTTGTGCATTGCAGATGTGAACGCCGTTTCCACCGTCGTAGATGTAGTTGTCTTTGACAGTTGTGGTGCCGAAAATGCCGAAAAGTCCGATAGAGTTAGCGAGGTAAGAGCCACCGCCGTTAAAACGGTTGTGCTCAATGACGCAGCTGCCATATCTTCGCTGTGAGATTGCGTTGTTTGCGTTGGCGTCGCCATATCGGCTGCCGATAGTGATGAGTGCGTTAGCGTCGCTACGGCTGACGGTGGTATTGTTGAAAATGTTATATTGAACGTGTATGCTGTAAAGCGGAGCTTCGTTAGTGGCGGTGTTTGCAATCACTTGTCCAGCTCCGGTAAATTGAAAGCCGTTAATTTCAACAGCTCCAGCATTGATATATACCGGTGACGTAAAAGTAGACTCAGCACCGCGCTCAGTCCAGTCACGGAATGCGTTGGCGCCATAAATCTTCATTCCGTATTTGTCAATCGTTGCGCCGGAATAAGTGCCCGGAGCGACGTAAACGGTTGAGCTGGAAACCGGGTTTGCAGCATTAAAGTCTGCAAACGAAGCGAATGCAGTAGTGCCAACGGTGAAAGTGTGACTGTTGTAAGTAATCTGACTTCCTGTTTGTGTGGCGTTGCCGTCGATAAGATATGTTTCAGCCAAAGCGGACTGTGAACATACAATCAGTGCAGCGGAAAATAATAGTTGTAAAGTTTTCATGATTATTATATTTGTGTTTGAATTGCAAATGTAGGAATAAATATTCAATTTTGCAAAAAAAATGTCATGAAAACAGGCTCATGAAAACAGGCTCATGAAAATAGGCTCATGAAAATAGGCTCATAATAAAGTTATATGCTAATTATATTGGTAAAAAAAACGGACGCCATTCAGCGTCCGAAATAATAAATTGATATAAAAGTCGCGTATTAATTTCCAAACATGTCTTTGACACCTTCAGTGAAGTCATATCCAAGTGTAGCGGAAAGGTCGAAACGGTTTGCAGCGGTGAAAGTCATGTTCATGCCAGAAGAAATGTTAGCTGTCGCTTTGAAGTCTGTAACGGCATAGTCAGGCTGCTCGATAGGGTTTGAAACAGTACCGGTATAAACTTTCAGATTGTCTGCAGCAAGGGTGAAACCGTCAGGGCCAAGAGTTGCAGGAATGTTGAAAATCATCATGTCCATTTCCGGCATCTTGTCTGCAAACTTAGCAGCATAGATGTAAAGTTTGGCAGTGAGGTTAGTACCTTCTGTAACAGAAGTTTTGTCGAAAGTGACAAAGTAGTAAGTGCGGTCTGTAGCAGTGGTAGTAGCAGTGCCCTTAATCAGAACACGAGTAGAGCCGAAATAGCAGAGAGAGTTTTGGAAAGAGCGGACGTAGTAAACACCATTAACGACATAGTGAATGTCAAAAACCGGGATATATTCGTAAGAAGATATATATCTCTGTCTCATCTTGAAAGTAAGGTCGCTGATAGTGACGCCGTTGCCCTGGTGAGAGCTGACGTTAGCGACGAGATTACCTTCGCTGTCGTATCTGCACTGTATGCCCTCAATCTTCGTGCTGAGCGAAGCACCGCCGGGTGTAAGCTGAATACCTAAGATTGTGAGGTCCATAGTGTTTTGAGTGATATTTACGCTCATTGTGTATTGGCTTCCAGTAATTGCGTAAGCCTCTCCGCTTGCAGAGTTTTCAACATAATTGATGCACTCAGTCAGCATAGCGTTGTAATACTGGTCGTTGTCATCATCACCGAGACAAGAAGTGAGTGTGAATACGGTGAGAAGAGATAATAAAAACTTGGTAATTTTCATGATTGTTGTTTGTTTTATTTATTTGTTATTATATATCAATACGTAGTGTTGCACCGAAAGATGCGGGTTTTCCTTGCTGAAGAAATTCGTTGCCGATAGACTTGAAGTAAAAAACGTTGTAATCGGTGTCTGTAATGTTTTCAGCCCATAGGCGGAGGGAGAAAATTTCAGAGCGGAGAGTGATTGAAGCGTCGGCAGTGACGTAAAAAGGCTGCTCAATGCTGTTAGCCTCGTCCCAGTAGATTTTACCGATGCCTCTTGCTCCGGCGTGAAGGATTAAGTATCGTAAAAAACCGTCGCTGAGTCGTAGCCTGTAATTTGCACCGGTGTAAAACGTGTTTTGCGGTGCGTAAGGCACAAATTTGTCTTTGTAATCAGCTTTGCCATTGTTAAATTCCACGAATTTAGCGTTAGTGTAGCCATAGCTTCCGTCAAAGTTCAGGTTATCGCTTGGTCGCCAGGTAATGGAGATTTCCGTTCCGCAGCTGCGAGTTTTCCCGGCGTTAGTCATAATACGTCCGGTAGTGTTACCGTCAGGGAACATTGTGAGTTGCTGGTCTTGGCAGTCTATGTAAAACACAGATACGGCAGCAGTAACGTGGCTGCCAAAGTATTTAATACCGGCTTCGTAGTTCCAGCTGTATTCCGGTCTGTATTTGATGATTTTCTCAACGTTGTATTTTTCGGTGAGTCCCATGTGGCTCATGAGTTTCTGCTGTAGTACGTCTGAAAACATCTGAGTATTGTATCCACCGGCTTTGTATCCCTTTGATACCGTAGCGTATGCCACATGGCGGTGTTTGCCAAACTCGTATGATACGGTAAATTTAGGAAGCAGTTCAACGAAGTCTTGCGAGAGAGATTTTTTCTCGTCAATCACGACTGGCACCTGTGCGTGAATTGTGGCAGGTGATACGGTGGTGTTCCAGATTGTGTATGAGGTGTTAGTAAAGTTATGGTAGTTGATTTCGACTTTTTCGTAGTCAAGACGTATGTCTGCTGTGAATGTGATTTTGTGCCTGCTGTTAAGTCTTAGGTCGTATGCGCTGCTATGGTATAAAGCAAAACCATAGTCTGGCAATGTAAAATCGCTACCAAGCAGGAGGTTGCGCTCGTCCCATCTTACTTGATACATAATTCCGGGGCGATTGTAGTTGTTTTCAATTAGATTTTTTATGCCATCGTCCCAAAAATTGACGGGAGCGGACATATTTGAGCGTTTATAAAATGCGTAAGCACCTCCGAGCCAGGAGTAGTCGGTTTTAATCTTGCCAGAAGCTACAATGTCTTGCGTGACAGCCCATTCGTGACGCAGCTGTGACAGAGTGAAGTATTTGAGCGGCGAGAAGTCCTGGTCGAGAGTCATGTCGTCGTTAATATACTGGAAGGAAGTGATAGACGACAATTTAATATTGCCTAAATCCTTGCGCAGTGTGAGTCCGTCGGAGAATGTAAGGCGATTGTAATAGCAGGTGTCATTATAGTTTACCTCTCCGGTTTTCAGGGACTGATATGGGTATCCGCCTTGCCAAGTTTTGCCAAAAGCGGCGACGTTCATTGCCTTGAAGTCTCCTTTCTCATATTGTAGTTTCCAGCGAGCGGAAATTGCGTCTTCCTTGTCAGCTTTTTTGCCATTGTAGAGGTTTGTGAAAAACCCGTCGGTGTGATTATATGAGAGAGTGAGGGATGTGCCGGCGTATTCACCAAGAGGGTGATATAAAGCGGCGGCAGCGGTGGTGGCATTTCGAGAACCGTATTTCACCATAGCTTTTACGCGCTTTTGTCCCAATGCAGAAGGCGTGTAAATGTTTATAAGTCCGCCCATAGTGTTTCTGCCATACATGGTGCTCTGCGGACCGCGGTAAAGGTCGATTCTCTGAATGTCAAAGATGTCGAAATCGTAGCTGTCCTTGTTTAGCGTAGGGACATTGTCTACGTTCAGCCCAACGATAGGCTGGTCAATTCTCGCGCCCATGCCACGCACATAAATTGAAGATGTCATACGGCTACCGTAGTCGGGAATGTAGAAGTTAGGCGTCAAGACAGCCGCCTCTTTTACAGACTGAATGTCGTGGCTTTTAATGTCTTTATCTCCGAGCATAGTTACGGACACGGGGTCGTCGTTGCGCATATTGACGTTTTTTATAGTGGTGACAGTGACGTCGCTAAGAGTCACCACAGAGTCGCTCCACTGGCTGATATTTTCGCCGGCAAAACAAAATGCGGGTACGATTAGCAACATACAGCATAGAGAGTTATGTAAGTATTTCGTCATATATACGCGTCAAGATTTTTTCAGAGTGCAAAATTACAACTTTTTTCCGTAATAGTACACAATATATTCGTAATACAACATAATATATATTAAAATTTGAAAAATAGACCTCGGCACGTATCTCTACGAACCGAGGTCTCTACCACATTGCGCTAATTAAAAAATGAGGGAGTGTGGTATAACTGTGTTTTAACCTTAAACCCGTAATATTGCAATTGCCCATTGCCGTATTACATATAATCCTTTTACGATGCAAAATTAGTATTAAAAGGCGTGATACAATTAACCAATATTTCGGATATAATTACCTTTTTTTACGGATATGATTGCAGCTAATTCAGAAAAATGTAGTAACTTTACGGAGAAATTTCATGAAAAGAAAAAAATGGCAGTGGAGATACCTCAGGAAGATGCAAAGCTGATAGCTCGCCTACAGGACGAGTCGACTTGTCGTGCCGCCTTTGCAGAGGTGATAAAGCTGTATAGTGAGCCTCTTTACTGGCAAATCCGCCGCCTTGTAGTGTCGCACGATGATGCAAACGACTTGTTGCAAAACACGTTTATGAAGGCGTGGATGTATATCGAAAATTTCCGCGGCGAGGCAAAGCTCTCCACATGGCTTTATAAAATAGCTCTGAACGAGAGTATAACATTCCTTGAAAAAGAGCGTAAGCGTCAAAATATCTCGCTTGATGACCAGGAAAGCGCAATAATAAACAGTATAACCGCTGATGAATTTGTAGACGGCGACGAGCTTGCGCTGAAACTGCGCCAAGCGATAGCTACGCTGCCTGAGAAACAGCGTATAGTGTTTAATATGAAGTATTACGACGAGATGAAATATGAGCAGATGAGCGATATCCTTGGTACGTCAGTAGGCGCGCTGAAGGCTTCATATCACCTTGCCGTGAAAAAAATAGAGCAATTTTTTGAGAATAACGATTAAACTTTTTATAACATATAAAGTCATATATTCAGATTAAGTAATAATACATGAGTAAAGACAAAGACATATTAGGCAAAGTAAACCGCCGGGAGGGGATGACCGTCCCGGAGGGTTACTTTGACGATTTCACTGCAAAAATGATATCGTCTCTGCCGGAAAAGCAAAAGGCAGCGGAGATTTCAGAGCGTCAGCGTCTGTGGCTTCGTGTACGCCCCTACGCATATATGGCAGCGATGTTTGCCGGCATATTTTGCATGATGAAAATGTTTGACATGATGAGGTCTCCAAGTGCAGACCTCAATATTGACAATTATCCAGCCGTCACCGCCGCAATAGATAATGGCGTATTGGATAATGATATCATAAACAGTGTTGACGACAATGAAATTATCGAGTCGCTTTATGAAACAGGTCTCTCGCCGGAGGAAATCTACACATACGAGGACTCTATAGACATGACTGACTCTATTATACAATAGTTTTCCCACTCTCCACCATTATTGCACGAATATGAAACGCATCATATTTATATTATCTCTCGTAGCACTATTTGCTAATAGTCTTAATGTATTTGCACGCGGTCAGGAAGACACAGACCTTGTGCAGTTTAAGAAAGAATTTCGCGAATACAAACACCGTTTCCTCTCAAAGCAGCTTGAGCTGACCAAAGACCAGGAAGCACCATTTTTTGACGTTTATGACCGCATGGAAGATGAAACGGCAAAAATCACCAATGAGACGCGTGACTTTGAAAAGAAGCTGATGGAGGCTGAGGAGGTGTCAGACCTTGAATATGACACCGCAACTGATGCCCTTTTTGAGCTGAAAATAAAAGAAGGCGAGATTGAGAAATCTTACGTTGAAAAGCTGCGAACTATTCTTACCAAAAAACAACTTTTCCTCCTAAAGTCTGCTGAACGGAATTTTAACCGCGAGCTTATGCTTCACCAGCAGCGCACTGCTAATAGGGCTAAAAGAAATTAAACGGAAGGTCGCGGGACCGGTCGTGTCTGCGAGGTAAGTATTTAGGGATATTTGGATGGAGATTGTAAAGGGTCTCCGTATTTCTTTTGCCACTTTGTGCTCACTGTTCGTTACGCATTATTCTTATGTTGTCGTTCTTGCATATATGAAGAAAAATGAGTAATTTTGTGGGCTAAAAACGAAAGAATACATTAAGAAATGGAAGTGATAGATATTATTATCTTGGTAATTACGTTGGCATCGCTTGCCTATGGCTTTTGGCGCGGATTTGTTGTGCAAGCAGGAGCGATAGCCGGTGTCGTAGTAGGTATCCTTGCATGTCAGCTATTTGGGGACAGCGTAGCGGTGTGGGTAGGTGATGTATTGCCAACACTAAGCGACGACCCAGTTACAGCCGCGTTTATCAACAAAACAATAGCATACATAATTTTGTTTTTATTATGCTACGGTGTTGTGAGGCTTCTTGCATCGCTGATAAAAAGCCTTGCGAGCGTGGTATTGTTCGGTATTTTTGACAGAATACTCGGGGCACTATTTACTCTATTTCAGAGTATGCTTGTGCTGAGTATGATACTTAACCTGATAAAACTCATATCACCCGAAAGCACAATAATCACCGGCTCCACCCTTGCCAATGGTCATGCGATACAAGCAATTCTTGACCTTGGACCGGCAGTTTTAGGTTTAGTTTTATAATATCTTGAGTATGTCTGAAAATAAAATAAATAATACGCCTGCCGCTGACGAGGATATTCTCCGCCAAGCAACGGGCGATGACTATAAATATGGCTTTGTCACTGATATTGAGACGGATATAATTCCTCAAGGTCTCAGTGAAGATGTTGTGAGGCTGATTTCACAGAAAAAAGGCGAGCCGGAGTGGCTTCTTGACTTCCGTCTAAAGGCTTTTCACCACTGGCAGACACTGGAAGTGCCAAACTGGGCACATCTGAAAATTCCGCCAATTGATTTTAATTCAATTAGCTACTATGCTGCGCCAAAGAAAAATGCACCACATTCCATAGATGAGGTAGACCCGGAATTGCTCAAGACATTTGACAAGCTGGGAATACCACTGGAAGAGCAGAAAGTGCTTTCCGGTATGGCTGTTGATGCTGTAATGGATTCAGTGTCAGTAAAAACCACTCACAAAGAAAAACTGGCGGAGCTTGGGATAATATTCTGTTCAATCTCTGAAGCGGTGAAGGATTATCCAGACCTGGTGAAAAAATACCTGGGAAAAGTGGTTTCTTACCGCGATAATTTCTACGCTGCACTCAACTCTGCGGTATTTAGCGACGGGAGTTTTGTGTATATACCCAAAGGGGTTCGTTGCCCGATGGAGCTTTCGACATATTTCCGCATTAATGCCTCCGGAACAGGTCAGTTTG
>JBJECS010000048.1:0-4439 GCA_051871335.1 Muribaculaceae bacterium
TCCGTAAGCCCATTCAGTGCCATAGACTTGCTCTATTCGAGCGATGTCGCCGTTAGCGATGAAGTCTGTGCTTTTGTTTTTAGCAGTCCAGAAGTAGTTGTTTTTTGAAATTAAGAGCAATTCGCCTTTTGTGAGTTCTTCTTCCTTGTCGAAAATGCGCTGTCGGATAGCGGCGTTGAAGTCAGTTGCTCTCCGGTTTGAGCGAGTGATGAGGATGGTGTCGTCTATTTCTGCGGAGGAGTAAGCGGAGTGTAGTGCGTCTTCAAGAGTCTCGCTGTCTTCAATTCTGACGTCGGAGAAAGGGGTGACGGTGAGAATGGGGGCGGTGAGAGGCTCTGTTCTCATTTGTCGTCGGATAGATGTGGCGTTGAATAGTATTCCGGATTCAGCCTGCTGCCTGACGGTTTCTGTCATAGTTGCGCGTGAAACTTTGAGACCGTATGACTGGAGGACTTTGACGCTCATGGCAGGGCTTTCAGCCATTCCGACAGGGGGTAGCTGTGCGGTGTCTCCAAGGAGTATCAGTCTGCAACCTTCTCCGGTGTAGACGTATTGAATAAGGTCGTCGAGCACGTTCACACCGCTTTCAGACTGGGAGCTAATCATAGAAGCCTCGTCGACGATGAAGAAAGTGTCGGTGTGGTGGTTTTCGCAAACGGTCATGACGGAGGAGTATTCGCCGAGCCCAGGCTGCCGGTAGATTTTGCGGTGGATGGTGAATGCTTGTCGGCGAGCGAATGCGCTGAAAACTTTTGCGGCGCGGCCAGTAGGAGCGAGTAGTATGGAATTAATTCCTACTTCGTGAAGCGTCTTTACGAGCGCCGCGGTGACAGAAGTTTTGCCTGTTCCGGCGTAACCGTTAAGGAGGAAAACGGAGTTAGGAGCGGCGTTACGAGAGCAGAAACGGGAAAGGGCAGCAATCAAGAGAGTTTGCTGCCCTGTAGGGTTGTATGGCAGGTTGCCTATAACACGTTCTGCAAATTCGGAAACGGTCATTTGTCTTATTTAAGACTCCATTCAACGCCGTCTTTTGTGTCTTTGACGTTAAATCCAAATTCGGCGAGACGGTTTCTGATAAGGTCGCTGGTAGCCCAGTTTTTTGCGGCTTTAGCTTCAGCACGAATTTCGAGAAGAAGGTCAACTGCTTGTTCAAAAGGCTTAAGAGCGTCGGCACTTTCTCCGGCGATGATGTCGGCACGCATTCCGAGTATTTCAAAGAGGAATGTGTCGAAAAGAGCTTTGAGTGCGTTGATGTCTTCAGCGGTGACTTGTGCCTGCCCGTCTTTAGCGATGTTTATCAGCCTGCAAGCTTCGAAGAGGTGTGCGATGACGATAGGAGTGTTCAGGTCGTCGTCGAGAGCTTCGTAGCATTTGCCTTCGAGTGCTTTTATCTGGTCTGAAATGGTAGAAGTCTCGGCAGGCTTGAGCTCGGCGATGCGGTTGTACCCTTCGAGCATGCGGGAATAAGCCTTTTCAGAAGCCTGAAGAGCCTCGTTGCTGAAATCAACGGTAGAGCGGTATTGAGCCTGTAGGATGAAGAATCGGATAGTCATCGGAGAATAGGCCTGTGTGAGAAGCTTGTGGTTTCCGGTGAAAAATTCGTCAAGCGTGATGAAATTCCCGAGAGATTTTCCCATTTTCTGTCCGTTGATGGTAATCATATTGTTGTGCATCCAATATTTTACCGTCTCGTGATGGTTGTGAGCGACGGACTGTGCAATTTCGCATTCGTGGTGCGGAAATTTGAGGTCCATTCCTCCGCCGTGGATGTCGAATTGCTCACCGAGGTATTTTTCACCCATAGTGGAGCATTCGAGGTGCCATCCGGGGAATCCTTCGCTCCAAGGAGAAGGCCAGTGCATGATGTGCTCAGGAGCTGCTTTTTTCCAGAGGGCGAAATCTGCGGGGTGGTGCTTTTCGGCTTGTCCGTCAAGGGCTCTTGTTTCGCAGAGGAGCTCTTCGATGTTTCTGCCGGAAAGTTTTCCGTAGTTGTAGTCGCGATTGTATTTAGGGACGTCGAAATATACAGAGCCTTCGCTGATGTAAGCATATCCGGATTCGAGGATTTTCTTGATGTATTCAATCTGCTCGATGATATGTCCAGAGGCGTGTGGCTCGATAGACGGTGGAAGGACGTTAAGTGCGTCCATAGCTTTGTGGTACCTGTTTAGGTAAAATTGGACGACTTCCATAGGCTCGAGCTGTTCGAGTCGAGCTTTTTTAGCGATTTTGTCTTCACCGTCGTCGGCGTCGTGCTCGAGGTGCCCAACGTCTGTGATGTTTCTGACGTAACGCACTTTATATCCGAGGTGTTTAAGGTATCGGAAGACGATGTCGAAAGTGATGGCGGGCCGTGCGTGTCCGAGGTGTCCGTCACCATAGACGGTTGGTCCACAAACGTACATACCCACATGCTCGGGGTGGATAGGTACGAAAAGCTCCTTTTTGCGTGTTATGGAGTTGTAGATAGTGAGGTTGTTAGGTCTCATATTTTATAGAGGTTAAGCCTGGAAAGGGTTAGGGATGTCGTTTCCGTTATTAGCCTGCCCTTTCGGTAATTTGCGCTGAATTTCGCCAAAAGCCTGCTCGTATTTCTGAACGTTTTCGTTGAGTGCGAAGAGAAGGTTTTTCACGTTTTCAGGAGTCATGATGATACGGCTCTGTACGCGAGCTTGTGGCATGTTAGGTGCGACGGCTATGAAGTCGAGGAAAAACTCGTTTGCAGAGTGTGAGAGAACTGCGAGGTTAGCGTAGTGTCCGCCTGCGATTTCAGGGGTGAGTTCGATTTTTATCTCATTTTTTTTCTGTTCCATGATTTTTTATTTTTTTGTTTGTTATTAAAATTCTATTGTTATAGGGTTGCTTTTTAGTTCCGGGTCGTTGATATGGATTTTAAGACCTTTCCAATCAATGCTTTCCGATATTTCGTCGATGTTGAAAGCGATGAAATATGTCCGGTAAAAAGTGTCGGCGGGGTCGATTGCGCCTTCGAGAGAGTGGAAGAGGAATGCTTCCGGATATTGGTGACTCAGAGTCGTGTTATTGACAACGAGTTCAAGTCGTCGTTTTTCCGGAGAGTAAGGGAGCTGTACTCTGAGAATGATTCGTCGCTCTATAGTCCAGTAGCTCATCAGTCGGATGATATCAGTGTTCCATCCTTCAATGTTTTGTTTTTCGTCTGAGATGGCGTTGAAATTGCTGATGATGCTTGCACCTCGTAGGTTTATTTCTCCTGTGCTTTCGTTGGCGAAAGTATAGCTGATGACGATGCATGTGCCTTTAAGCTCTGTGTCTTCCGAGTGAAGAATGTTTGAGGAGTGTAGGCGAGTGGGGATGTTGTTTTCGTTTCCGGCGATGGCGAAAGTAGTTCCGCTTTCGCTGATGTCTTTAATCAGAGCCACGTCGGTAAATGAGGCAACGGAAGATGGTGGATTGTCGTCGCTGCAAGCAGTGGCGATGAAGCAAAGGATTAATATGTATATGAATTTTATCAGTTTCATTTATTGGATGTTATGCTGGTGATTAATCCGTCGTTGATGTGAATAATGCGGTCGGCATCGGCTGCGAAATTTTCGTCGTGAGTGACAATAACGAAAGTCTGTCCGATGTCGTTTCTAAGGTCAAAGAATAGCTTGTGAAGGTCGTTTCGGTTAGCGGAGTCGAGGCTGCCGGAAGGTTCGTCGGCGAGAACTATTTGAGGCTTGTTAATGAGAGAGCGCGCCACGGCTGCGCGTTGCCTTTCTCCTCCGGATAGTTCTGCGGGCTTGTGAGAAAGTCTTGAAGTGAGCCCAAGGTATTCGATGAGTTCTTTAGCGTCTTTTTCGGCGGAGGGGAGAGATGTGCCTTTGATGAGAGCAGGCATCATTACGTTTTCGAGGAGTGAAAATTCCGGTAGGAGCTGGTGGAATTGGAAAACGAATCCGATGTTTTGGTTTCTGAAACGAGCGAGTTCGTCTGGCTTGAGGGCGAAAATGTCGGTATCGCCATATGTTACTTTGCCGGAGTCTGGTTTTTCGAGAGAGCCGATAATTTGGAGCAAAGTAGTCTTGCCGGCACCGCTTGGACCGACTATAGCAGCGACTTCCTTGTCGTTGATAGAGAGGTTAACGCCTTTAAGGACGTCTATGGAGTCGAAACTTTTTCGTATTTCAGACAGATTAATCATATTTTCTGCGAAGTTAAGCATTTTTTGTCTAAAAATGGGTAAAATGGGTAAAAAAATAGATATAGTGGCTATTTATTTAATGTGAAATCTGAGAAAAAGGGGAAAAGTGAATTTTTTTTGAAAAATATTGTCGAAATATTTTGTTGGTAAAAAAAAATGTATTAACTTTGCACCGCAATTGCGACAGAAAGGTAAGCGATTGTGAGAAAATTGAAAGAGATGCCTCTTTAGCTCAGTTGGCCAGAGCACGTGATTTGTAATCTCGGGGTCGTTG
>JBJECS010000049.1:0-4413 GCA_051871335.1 Muribaculaceae bacterium
ATTCCAATTCTTACTTTAAATTTAGTCACATTTGCAACTATTTTTATACTGCAAAGGTAACTCAAATACTCTAATTTTCCAAATATTCCCTATTAAATCACAAAAATATGCTATATTTTAGCCAATTTATTTCAACTTCAAATTTAGTCACATTTGCAACAATTTTTAAACTTAGTCATTAATTCCCTCATTTTCCTCGAGAATACAGGTTTTATCACTTTCACTTCATTCACATCTTCCTTTGTACCCTCATGGAATGCGTATGCGACATTGTGCATACGCAAAATATCAGTCAGTCTCTTGCGCGTCTCAGGACAGCGAGATGCAAGAAGCGCAGATGAATTTTCTACTTGTGAGTTTCGTTTCATATCAGTAATTGATTGAGACACTAAATTAGGTTTCATAGTTGTTTTCATTATTTTTTATTGTTATTAATTAGTTGTAAATTAAGATATTGCTTTGGAACGCTAAGTTACAAGAAATTCCGCCGGTCACCCCTTACTTTTTCCGCCATATTTCTCATCCCCTCGCATTTCGTTTGCAAAGTTAATTTTCCACATGTGCAAAATTCTTGCACACCCATGTTAATTAGTGTTAAATATAGAAATTCACTCGTCAATGTTACAATTTTTCTCAAATTCAAAAAAAATTCGTACCTTTGCAGCAACAAAAAATACAGAATACTGAGGTAAAAAGACAACATGACACTCCGTCATTACAACTTGAAAATCAGACATATAAACCCCATTTGCAGATTTCATAAATGGGGTCGCTCATGTCAGCACTAAACTTCCACTCTATTGCTGCAGCCCATACTATACACACGCTTTTTTTGACCGGGCTGATATACTGAAATTCACAGATTTCGCAATCCTTTACAAGGATAAATCCATTTTTTAACATATAAAATCCATTATGAGTAACAGAAAACTGCTCGTTACGCCAATATTTATCTTGGCTGCGAGCATAGTGGGCGTTCTGCATGCCCGAAATGAAAACCTCACAATGAGTCTCGACCAATTGTACCAAATTGCAGAAAATAATAACACTTCTATCCGAGCCTTCGACGTAGCTGTCCGGGAAGCACAGCAAGCTGTGGCTGCCGCTAAAGCTGACCGACTGCCGGACCTAAAGGCAAGCCTCTCCTTTTCATACCTCGGCAACGGGTATATTACAGACCGTGACTTCACTAACGGAACTGCTGTCCACATTCCACATTACGGCAACAACTTCGCTTTGCAAGCCGTCTGGGCGGTATATACCGGAGGTGCTGTAACCGCTGCGATAGACATTTCTCGCCTCGGTGAAAAAATGGCGAAATACGACGCTGCCGAAAACCGACAGAACGTCAGGTTTATCATCACCGCTTACTACCTCAACATCCATGCCCTGCAAAATCAGGTAAAAGTCATCGATGAAAACATCGCGCTTAACGACTCACTAATTGCCCTCACTCGTAGCAGGTTATCACAGGGAATGGCGCTCCAAAACGACATCACTCGATACGAGCTTCAGGCTGAGAAAATGAAACTCACCAAAACACAAGCAATCAATAAGACTAAAATACTTAACCATCAGCTGCTTACAGCCCTTGGCATCGAAGATGGCATCAATATTCTTACCGAAGAAGACTTCATCCTCGACCAAGCCGAGCCTCATACAGAAGACTTCTGGCAAAGCACTGCTACAGCCTGCGCCCCGGCTCTGCGCAAATCAGCCCTCGCTGTCCAAATCAGCTCTCAAAAAGAAAAACTCGAGAAAAGCGAGAGACTGCCAAAAATAGCTCTTTTCGCAGAAGACCACCTCGACGGACCTATAACCTTTGAAATCCCTAACCTCGACAACAATATCCATTTCTGGTATGTCGGCGTCAGCATTAGTTACAACATCGCTTCGCTATATAAAAACAACAAGAAAATACGTCAGGCACAGATTGCATCAAGGCTCGCCGGTGAAAGACATACAGACCTCGCTGAAAAAACCGAAAACAGCATTCAAGCTGCTTATACAGACTATCTTACAAGTCTTTCTGAACTCGAGACTAACACAAAAAGCGTGGAGCTCGCAACTCAAAACTACGACATCATCTACAGCCGATACACAAACGGCATGGCTCTGGTCACCGACATGACCGATGCCGCAAACCAGAGGCTCGACGCGCAAATCGCACTTGTCAACAGCAAAATTAATATCTTATACAACTATTTCAATCTCAAACACTTATCAGGAACTTTATAATCATGGACAAAAATAAAATCACCCGATACTCTTACAATTCTTTCATCGTATTATGCCTCATTATTGGGCTTATAATCGTAATCGTAAACTTTACCCACTTCGGTAACGTCGAGTACACCGACAACGCACGGATTTGCCGAAATATCACTCCGCAAAACACTCGTGTACAAGGTTTTATCAAGGAAATTCGCTTTAATGAATACTCGCCGGTACACAAAGGCGACACTCTCGTAATCATTGAAGATACCGAATTTAGGCTGAGACTCGCACAGGCTGAAGCAGACCTCGCTCGCCTCACCTCCGCTTCTAAAGCAACAAGCAGCAGCATCGCAACCACCGAGGCTAACATCTTCACTACTGATGCCGCCATCGACGAAGCCAAAGCTAACCTCGACAACGCAAAAAAAGAACTTGACCGTTACGAGAAACTTCTCGCGCAAAATGCCGTAACTAAACAGCAATACGACAACGTCGCCACCGCTTACAAGTCTGCCGACGCTCGTTACCGCCAAGTCCTTAGAAACAAAAACGCACAAGGTGCAGTGAAAAACGAGCAGGGATACCACCTCGCTGCATCTGAGGCGGCCCTGAAACTCGCCATCGCTAACGTTGAACTCGCAAAACTAAACCTATCCTACTGCTACATCATCGCTTCTGCCGACGGTACGACCGGGGCAAAAGACATTCAGCTCGGACAGCTCGTAAATCCCGGGCAGACTATGGTCGAAATTGTTGAAAGTGCAGAAATCTGGGCTGAGGCAAACTACAAAGAATCACAGCTCTCGCACATTGAGCCGGGTTCTAAGGTCAAAATCTCTGCAGACGCTGTGCCTGGTGTCGAATACACCGGTGAAGTACTCAGACTTTGCGACGCCACAGGCTCCGCATTCAGCATTATACCTATCGATAACGCAACAGGAAACTTCGTCAAAGTTGAGCAGAGAGTCACAGTGTATATCTCGCTAAAGGACAACGCTCCCGAGGACCTCGCTCGTCTGCGTGCCGGCTATAATCTCGAATGTGAAATAAAATACTGATGCCCATATGTATGTAATGCCTCCGGCGCCACCCGCCGGGATGGGGTTTAGAATGCCTATGTTTAAAGACTTCGTCCCGGAATACATCCGCCCATGGATATACCTTTTAGGCGCATTTTGTTTCCAGTTCTCTTCAGGTTTCTACCTCGGTGCCCTGAACGACATCCGGGGCGCAGGCGACTTCATGATTGAAGACGTCTTGATGTGCCTTTACTCAAACCTCGCAGGAATGGCGGTCTATTTCCCGCTCCTCTTCCGGATGAAATTCAGATTTTCAAATCGCGACCTGCTCTGCACTGCCGCCATCGTCGTTGCCGCATGCAACATACTCGTGCTCCACACCACACACATGCCATCTCTTTGGGTGATTTGCTTCTTCAGCGGCATGGCAAAACTCCAAGGCACTTTCGAGCACATCAGCAAT
This sequence comes from Muribaculaceae bacterium, assembly GCA_051871335.1. Lineage (GTDB taxonomy): Bacteria > Bacteroidota > Bacteroidia > Bacteroidales > Muribaculaceae > CAJUPY01. The sequence continues at coordinate 3,700 of JBJECS010000049.1, forward strand.
ATTCAGCAGTGGATTACACCAAAGCGCGATTTTGGCGTTTTCTTCCCCGTGCTCCACATCGTTTTGCTCACATCAATCGAATGTAGCGGTTTTCTCGCCGCTTGGTTCGGATACCATTTCTCTTGGGAGATGATGCACGTTTTCACCGTCGCTACAATGTCTGCCGTAGTAATCGTCCAGATGTCCTGCTGCCGACCGTTCTGCCCCATGCCAAAGCCGCTATCGTTGAAAGGTATGGACTTTTTCGGAGCAGCTGTAATGAGTATCAATATGCTGATTATCAGCTACATATTCCTTTATGGCGACTACAAAATGTGGATGGACGACCCTAACTTGAGAATACTCGCCGGACTCGCCATTATTTTGACTGCGTACCTCTTTTACCGATTCGCAAATATTCGGGAACCATATATATCACCTAAAGTTTTCACCTCAAAAAACGTAATCGCTATTTGGGTCGCAATCATCATTGCCGAAATCCTCCTCGGATGCGAGCACACCATAGAGGAAATCCTTTACGAGGAAGTTTTCGACCTGGAAGAAATCACTAAAGAGAGCCTCAAGCTATGGGTTATGCCCGGTATTTACTTCGGCATCCTGTTTAGCCTCGCATGGCTGGCGTGGTGGAAATTTAAGGTCTGGAAACTCCTCGCCGTCGGTTTCCTGTTTATCGTCGCTTACACTGCAGGTTTTTACTTCCTCATCGACCTGAAC
>JBJECS010000050.1:0-4397 GCA_051871335.1 Muribaculaceae bacterium
CCTTGTTTTTTTATCTTGCCGGTGTAAAATCTCGCGGATTTTATGTAAATTTGCAGAAAATCTACTTCAAATGGCGAAAGACAAGAAAGATAATAGAGACGGAAAGACTTCAGCTGATAAATCGGCTTTTCAAGTTCCATTGTTACAGAGGCTTATCGCTCTGGGCAAGAAGATTATAAATTACTGCATTGATGGCGTATGGAGTGATACTCGCAGCGGATTAATAGTAAATGTCGTAAAAACTGTAAACCTGTCTGTCCGTTCATTTTTCAACGCCGACATACAGTCAACAGCCTGTGCTATGGCGTTCCGCACTCTCCTCGCCACCGTTCCGGCACTGGCGCTAATTTTTGCCATCGGGCGCGGATTCGGCTTTGCGTCTTTGATGCAGACTTCGCTTTTCAATTATTTCCCCGCGCAGCAAGAAGCTATCGCAAAAGGACTTAAATTCGTTGACACTTACCTTGAGTCTGCCTCTGAAGGAATATTCGTCGGCATTGGCATCATAATGTTGTTGTGGACTCTCATCTCTCTCGTCAGTTCAGGGGAGTCTGCTTTTAACAAGATTTGGGGCGTAAGACAAGGACGCTCGTTTTGGCGAAAACTTACCGACTACACCGCCATTTTCCTCATTTTACCAATCCTGATGATTAGCTTCACCGGCATTAACATCTTGATGTCTTCCACGCTTCAGTCACTGATGCCTTATCCCGAATTTTCGCCCGTAATTTCTTCTTTATTAGACATTTGCGGGCTGGTTCTTACTTGGTTATTCTTCACGGGTGTATATATCCTCGTTCCAAACACTAAGGTAAAATTCACAAACGCTCTCCTCGCCGGCGTCATTTCAGGCACGTGTTTCACCATTTTACAGTGGCTCTTTGTCACAGGTCAGGTGTATGTCTCTAAATACAACGCAATTTACGGTAGTTTTGCATTCCTCCCGTTAGTGATGATATGGCTGCAGTTTGTATGGATTATCACACTTGCCGGAGCTGTGATATGCTACGCATCCCAAAACATCTTCAGATACTCGTTTTCTTCACATATTTCCAGCATTTCAGACGTTTATCGCCATAAGGCCACCGTTGCTGTCATGGCTATCATCATCAAAAAATTTAAGGCACAAGACACCGCTCCTGATGCCAATATGATTGCCGCTGAATATGGATTTCCTATCAGTCTCGCATCCGGCATTTTGGAAGACCTGATGGAAATAGGAATGGTGGCAAAGGTGTTTGTCGACCGGCGTGAACAAGAATTTGGATTTATGCCGGCCATCGACACAAATACACTGACCGTAAACGAGTTATTGAAAAAACTCTCTGAAAAAGGTTCTTCAGACTTTATCCCGGGCTTCGATAAGCAATTTAAAAGCATTGCCGACGCTGTGGATAGGATTGAAATCTCAATCTCTGAGTCGGACTCTCTGATAAAAGACTTAAAAATTATTCATTAACCATAAATTTTGATTTTAAAATGAAAAAAGCTATCGCTACAACAAAGGCTCCCGGTGCCATCGGCCCTTATAGCCAGGCTATCGATGCAGGTCCTTTCTTGTTTATCTCCGGGCAAATCCCGGTAAACCCTGAGACTGGTGCCATCGCTGAAGGAATTACCGCTCAGACTGCACAATCTATCGCTAATATCAAGGCTATCCTCGCTGAAGCCGGATTGACTATCGACAATGTTGTAAAAACCACCGTTTTCTTAGCAGATATGGGTGATTTCGCTGCCATGAATGCAGTTTATGCAGAAAATTTCACAGCTCCGTTCCCCGCTCGCTCTGCTGTCGCTGTTAAAGAGCTACCTAAGCAGGTACTCGTGGAAATCGAAGTTATCGCTGCAAAGTAATCTGAACTTTATACTATAAAAAAGTGGCATACTACTCTGTCAGTGCGCCACTTTTTTTTTATTTTTATCACCTTCAAAAAGAGTCAAATGCAAGCGGAAGCAATGATTTAACTGACTTAAGGACATAAATATCCTTTGCTCCCGCAAGAATTACCTCCACATCATGCCCTGCCAGCGTTTCATATTCCAGGAGCGACTGACGGCATGCACCACATGGCGCTGCAGGAGTCTCTACAAATTCATCATCTGTACCGCGCGCCGCTATTGCTATCGCCTCAAATTTCGCTTCAGGATAGCGGGCATGGGCATAAAAGCACGCTGAGCGCTCTGCGCATGTCCCTGACGGATACGCCACATTTTCCTGATTTGAACCCGGGATAACTTCTCCATTAGACAATGCTATCGCCGCGCCTACCTTAAAATTGCTATACGGAGCGTATGAACGCAACGTTGCTTCACGCGCTATGTCTACAAGCGTTTTCTGTTTCTCGTCAAGTTCGTCGTATGCGACTACTTTTACCGGTATGTTAAGGTTTACTTCTTTCATAATATATCGTGTTTTTAGTCTTTTCCTGTTATTATTTTCTTTATTTCGTGGAGTTTGTTGAGTGCTGCCATAGGCGTCAGGTTATTAATATCCAAGCCTACTATTTCGCTTCTGACTTGCTCTAATACCGGGTCGTCAAGCTGAAAAAACGACAGCTGCATTCCATTTCCTTCCGTCTTCGGAGCATCGGCTATGTCCGCAGTTGATGTATTTCCGCGGTTTGATGCCTCAAGGTGCTTTAACACCTCCGTTGCGCGGTCTACTATTAGCCTCGGCATGCCCGCAAGCTTTGCTACATGAATACCAAAACTATGCTCGCTCCCCCCTCGCTGCAATTTGCGCAAGAATACCACCTTCCCATCTATTTCCTTTACGGAAACATTGTAATTCACTACACGAGGAAACGTTTTTTCCATCTCGTTCAGTTCATGATAGTGAGTTGCAAAAAGTGTCTTCGGGTGAAGGTTGCCGAAGTTGTGGATATGCTCCACTATCGCCCATGCTATGGAGATTCCATCATAGGTTGACGTGCCTCGACCCAGCTCATCAAACAGTATCAGCGACCGCTGGCTCATATTGTTAAGGATTGACGCAGCCTCGGTCATTTCCACCATAAATGTAGACTCGCCCAATGAGATATTGTCGCTCGCTCCCACTCGCGTGAATATCTTATCCACAATACCCACGTGTGCGCTCTCTGCTGCTACAAAGCACCCCATCTGAGCCATCAATACGTTTAGAGCCGTTGAACGCAGAAGCGCCGATTTACCGGACATATTCGGTCCCGTTATCATCATTATCTGTGTCCCGTCATTATCCAGTGTCACAGAGTTTGATATATATGGCTTGCCTGGAGGCAGGTTTCTCTCTATCACAGGATGACGTCCCTCTACTATCTCTATTTTCAGAGAGTCATCCACTACCGGGCGGCAATATTTATTCTCCATTGCCACATGTGTGAATGCCACAAGTACGTCAAGCCTGGCTATCAGCTTGGCGTCAAGCTGAATTGCCGGAGTATATGTATTCGCCATTGACACCAGTTCTGAATACAGACGCGCCTCAAGCACTTCTATTTTCTCCTGGGCTCCAAGAATTTTCTCCTCATACTCCTTCAGTTCAGGAGTTATATATCGCTCTGCATTCACAAGGGTCTGCTTGCGTATCCATTCTGCCGGCACCTTGTCTTTATGCGTATTGGTAACCTCGATATAATAGCCGAATACGTTGTTATAGCCTATTTTTAGCGACGGGATACCCGTAGCGGCAATTTCTCGCTGCTGCACTCCCAAAAGGTAATCCTTGCCCTTATACGCAATATCTCGCAGCTCGTCAAGTTCTGCGTTCACACCCGGGCGGATTACAGTACCGCGGTTTACGGCTATCGGAGCGTCTTCCACTATTTCCTTCGCTATGCGCTTGCTCACTGCTTCACACGAGTTCAGTTGCTCTCCCACAGCACGCAGCACCGACAGGTCTGCCGCAAGACACATCTGCTTTATCGGCTCAATAGCTATAAGCGCATTTTTCAGCTGTATCATCTCACGCGGAGACACTCGCCCAAATGAAATTTTAGACGTTAGTCTCTCTATATCACCGATTTGCTCCAAAAAAGAACGAATTTCCTCTCTCTGCTCAGGGTGACGGAAAAAGTAATCCACCACGTCAAGGCGATTATTTATTTCCTTCACGTCTTTCAGTGGAAACAGAACCCAGCGGCGCAGCATACGCGCACCTATCGGAGTGACTGTGCGGTCTATGATGTCAAGCAGACTTTTGCCGTCCTCCGAAAAGCTGTCCACAAGCTCCAGGTTTCTCACCGTAAAGCGGTCAAGGCGCACAAAACGGTCTTCCTCTATCTTGCTTATTCGTGTGATATGCGACGTCTGCGTATGCTTGGTTATATCCAGATAGTGAAGTATCGCACCAGCTGCAACTATGGCATTGGGCATTTTTACTATTCCAAAGCCTTTCAGGGTCTTTGTCTCAAACTGTT
>JBJECS010000051.1:0-22658 GCA_051871335.1 Muribaculaceae bacterium
AAGTCTCTTAACGAAATGCCACCTGATGTGGTGTATTCCACGATAGTACCCGGTTTTGAATAATTCATTGTCAATGATGGAGATATAAATCGAACAGTGGCATCCGCAAGAATTGCTTCTCGCTCAGGGTCAGGTGTCGGCTCTTTCCCTGGTGTAATAATGGATGAAACTCGAATTTTGCAAGACAAGATGTTTTCGTCTGCTGTCACGTTAAGTTCTGTATTGCCTACTTTTAATCCGGTGACTACAATACAATTACCACTGAAAGACAATGTGGCAACAGAAGTATCCGATATTTTTGCTGTGATATCAACAGCGTTATTCACTTGCAATGTCTCACATTCCCCTACTTTTACATCTATCTCATATTTAGACAGTGACGGGCGTTGGCGTATTTCTTCGTGTGACGAAGAACAAGAAAAAGCAAAAGCGCATAAGACAACACACAAAGCACACACGATTGCATTGCGCATTGTATATATTTCCACCTTTATGTTGCTGAATATATTCATTGGACAATTTCGATTATAATTTTTCCGAAAACGCTTGCTGTTCGGTATGTAATATAGTGCAAGCCAATTCCTAACTCTTCAGGTGAATATGAATTCTTTGTTGTATCTTTACCATCTATAGTCCATGTCGCGTCTTGAGGAATATATGGTGAAAAAAGGTCAATCACATCATCAGTAAGATGATATGAAGCACGTAAAGGTGTTGGTTGGATTTCCTCCTTTGGAGGCTCATATGGCTGAGACGACTTTTCTCCCCATATATAGTCAACAAGCTCAGGAAAATCTATAAAATGGTTTCTATTGCCCTGAATATTGAAAATTGCTTCATTTCTTGCTCGCTCACTATCATCCACAGGGTCTGAATTTGCCCAGGCAAGGAGCAGTCGCTTAGACCATGGCTGCAAAATCGGAAAACTTGCCTTGAGACAAAAATTCACACCAAATCCAGAAAAACGTGCTGAGGGATAGACAGTCAAAATATAAAATACAGCGCGAGCAAAGTCACCTTCATATCCTTTTGGAGGTGCATATACATTGATGTAATCATCTCCAAATTGCATTAGTCCTACAACCCAAAATCCATTGTCAAAAGTAGGTTCGTCAATACGCCCGGGAGGGTAATCCCGCTTCAAATTCTGCACTTCTATCGGCGCGGGGAGCAAGTTATGCAGGTCTAAATCCATATTTTCTCCGTATCCATCAGCCCACCATGCCTTTGGCAAGATATTCGCGACATTCAATCCATCAGGCGATGCGTCTTGCTCGTTAAAGCAGTATTTATCCGCAGAAAAACGGTTAATTACAGTATTATTGCCGGCATTGTCTGTGGTGCGAAATGCAGTCCAGACGTCATTAAGGGAAATATACGATTTTGGCGCACAAGACTCACGGACAGCGTCAAAAAGTAACTGTCCGGAGAGTCCTTCATATTGTGCCTGCGCCACGCAGGTAAATTGCGAAAAAATGAGAAGACATATAACGAATATGTTATGTTTATGTCCTTTCATGATTTATCCACAGTAGAAATATTCATTGACAAGTTTAAGCATGAGGTTTTCCTCTTCACGAGCAAGTCGTGCGAGGTCTTCATCATTATATGCTTTTAGTTTCGCTATAATGCCATCTATCATATTTGGAGAGAATATGCCCTGTTGCTCATATATATCACGCTGAGCGTTAAGGCAGTCTGCTGAAGCCGCACAGCAAGCCGGTAATTGCGCCAGCGTAGCAAGTCTTGCCTCATTCGCTTTGTCATGAATGTTTACATCAACATATGTTTCTTTAGCCACGTTGAGAGCATCATCCATTTGGAAACCATATCTTGCAGCAACCGCAAGAGACGCAAGAAGTGAATAAATATCTGCAGAACCATCTGCGGAACGTATTTCCACAGTCTGTTTCTGTGAAGCGTCCATACCTGAAGGAGGTGTAAGTGGATTAGCGAGTGAACACATATCTGTATCTGCAGTCCATCCAAGAGGAACACGCACAAGTACAGAACGGTTTCGGTCTCCCCAGCATACGTTTGTTGGAGCCTCTTGATGAGGGACAAGACGGAAGTAAGATGTAGGATTTGTATTTCCAAAAGCAGTGATAGACGGAGCAAGTTTCATTAGTCCTGCAATCATACGTTTAGCATCATCACTGAGCACTTTTTTGTCATTCAACATCACATTTTTTCCGTCCTTCATAAGGCGCATGTGAATATGCAATCCTGAACCTGCCTTTCCTGTCGTAATTTTAGGAGCAAATGTTACGTCATATCCCATCTGATAGCCAAGGTTTCGAATTACCCATTTAGCAAGCATAAGCTGGTCTGCAGCCTCAAGTGCCGGCACTGGAAGAAATTCTATCTCGTTTTGCTCATAAATAAGGTTTCCGAGCTTAAAATTACCAACTTCAGAGTGCCCATATTTTATTTGACCGCCTATTTGAGAGATATAAGCCATACACTTTGTACGGAAGTCATTGAATTTTGCGAATGGGGCAGATTCGTGATATCCACGCTGGTCTGTTGCCGGAAATTTGCCATCGTCTTCAGCAATTACGTAATACTCCAGTTCTCCCATTGCATGAAATTCAAGTCCTGTCTGCTCTGTAAATGCATCACATGCCTTACGAAGGGTAGTTTCAGGAGATGAACTTAACGGATTTCCGTCTTTGTCAAAAAAGGAGCATAGCATTGTCAGCGTAGGATATTCAGAGAATGGGTCAATGAAAGCAGTGCTGAATTTAGGGATTACATACAAATCGCTACTGCCTGCCTGAATAAACGAAAACAGACTGGAGCCGTCAACACGCTCACCTGTAGTGAGAATTGTCTCAAGATAATCATAGTCGTTTATGACAAAATTCAGAGTTTTAAGCCTTCCGTCTTGAGCGGGATACATAAAGTTTATCATCTCAATGTCGTTTTCTACTACTAACTTTATGATATCCTGTTTTGTAAATTGCGAGGACGGCTTTTGTAGAAGTCTTACTACTTGGTTTTTTGTAGTGCTAAAAATGTTGTCCATGGTTATAAAGATTTGTGTTATAAATGGTTATTTATTATTGTTTACTTTTGTAGAGTCATTTTGCAGCTTGGCTTCACTATTTTTGCGAAGTTGTGATTTTAGCTTATACAAGAAAGATAGCACATGGTCGAAGTCTCGACGATATACTATTCCTATACCCTGTGTGGTAGTGGCTGTTTTGACATAAAAATTCTGGTCGTTATATCTATTGTAAGCCTTTAGTCGTATAGAGCCTGACTTATTCAGCAAATATTCCAAGTCAAAATCACCAATAAACTGGTTTGTGTTAAGGCTGTTGTCCCTGTATCCAAAGTTTCCGTTAAAGAGTAATCGGTTATTGAGGAGGGAGCTGGAGAGAGCCAAATCCACTTCCACATCTGAGAAATCGCCCTTATCTGAGCGAAAATTTGGAGCAATAGTCCAGTTGTCGCTAAGTTCACCCAGCATACTGCTTAACTGTGAAGATATAGTGGAAGACGCAACCGATACAAGTTCATTTCCCTTCGTTGTAGAACCCATATAGTCTGGTGTATAGAAGCGGTTTAGGGCAAGCAAATATATTATCTGCCTATTCATCATATCCTCTGTGCTGACAATTGATTTCACCTTGCGATATGTATCAGAAGTGAGTGTCGGAAACTCAAGGTCAAATGCCACACCCGGACTACGAATGTCACCAGTTACATTCATCAGTGCATGCACAGGTACATTTGTACGATTGAGGTCTTTATCTTGAAGAAATGATTCGTCAAGGTCGCTGAGGTTTGCGTTTAGTGAATAGTATGCCTTGAGGTCTAATTGAGCTGCGTATGGGTCGCCATTAAATGAAATTACACTCCCCTCCTTGATTGTAAAATCTTTGAGAATTATGTCTTGAAGCGTAAAGTTATAGCTACCTTTGGTAAGTTCATACTTTCCATACATACGCAAATCTTCATTGGCTGAGCCATATTCCATGCTAAGGTTACCTTTGCCGTTAGCCTTTATCTTATCACCGCCAACAGGGTCCATAACAAGAATTAGCTGAGCTTCGGGCGTTACCACCACCTGTATCGTCATGTTATAAACAGACGGTTCAGACTCTTGGGTTTTGTTCATGCGTTCCTTGAGCTCTTTTACAAGTGCTGGAATTTCATCATTCACTTTGAGCGTGTCTGGAGAGTTGAGGCGGTCACGGTCTCTGAATGTAATGAATATATACTCGTTTGCCACTTCTTGGTCTGATAAGACAAAAGTGAAAGTAGATTTTGGAGCCGTAGTCATATCCACATAAATGTCCACTCTCCCCGGCACACCGCGTATCGTTGCTCCGCCATTGCCATAAATTCTTCCATACCAATCAGGATTGATTGTGGAATTAACATCATAGCTCAGGAAGTTTTTAGCTTCTGTGATAAAGAAATCAAACTCCGGTTCTTTGAAAAATTTATGGCGTACTTCGCCATTGAGCATAGCAGTATTGCCGTAAAGGTCAGACAATTGTATATTTTCCACCTTGATAATGCCGGGACGTATATGTATTGAATCTTGTGCGGTATAATACGTGTTTGTAAAGTCAATTTTCAGCTTCAGATTCTCTGCATATATGTCTCCCTCAAGGTCTATGTATTTAAACGTACCAAATAATCGAGCGTGACCTGATGCGATACCGCTCACATCTGATGTAAACGCCTCCATATATGGTTTCAAGAATGCAACATTGATTTTTTGGCAGTCAAAACTTATATCAAGGCTATCATTAAGTGGAAATATCCCGCCTGATACGTATGAATGTAGCCCGTTTTTCTGGTCTATGTCCGCATCGAGTGTAATTTCTCGCAACTCATTGTCCCAATGCGACTTTACGATAGCGTCACCGAACACGACCTTGTTATAACTAATATTCTTTACAGAAAGTCCTGGAGTTGCGAGTTGTGGCTCTGGTGTAAAGATATTTCTTGCATAAAATGTCCCGGTAGCGTCACCGCCAAGCCGAGCCTTGTCTATTCCAAGTGATTCAAATATATAGTCAAGATTTACGTTAAGCAAATGGAGAACCAATTGGTCGTCAGGATTATCAGAAGCCACACCATTCATTGTGACATACTGATTTTCTCGGCGTACATCAAAATTATTCACTTCCACCCTACCCTTTTGAACTGTGATTTGCGCCGGGTTTACTGTCCATGTAGTATCATTGAATGTAAGCCTGCTCTGATTAATATCTAATTTTGCTACAAATTGTTGTTCCTCATTATGGGAAAAATATGTCGAAAGGTCTACATTACCGGCATAAAGACGCTTTCGGTCAATCTTCCAGGACATATCTGTGTCTAACCTATTATTTTCTCCTCTACAGTCTAAGACTATGTTCATAAAACCATCTTTTGTAGGCACATTTGTCGTCAAACTTAGGCTTGACGTGTTACCGTCATTATTTGTGGAGAGACACATGGATGAATTTTCTATCAACTTGTCTTTTTGCTGAAGATACGGTGCATTAATTGAAAGATTTAGATTGCCGACAGCATTATCAATTCCACCCGTTATCGTGATAGGATAAATAATGGATACAGGTAGGTTTAGAAACTTGTTCATGATTTCGTTGTATTTTATCTGTGCATATAGTTTCAAGTCTGTAGTAGGCAATTCCTCGTCTGATACGGTAATAAGCTCCGGAAATGATTTTGCCAATATTGATTTCACTACTTGTAGCACTTTATCCAGTGTATAATTGCCTTCTATATCAGCGCTAAAAAAGTCTGAGTCAAGGTGAATCTCAGCCGGTGTAGCCTTTCCGTCAAGCGAAAAGTTCAGGTTTTCCATTACGAGAGGCGGAAGTCCTACTGCAGTGAATTTAAGGTCTCTGATTGTCAAATTTGCAATGGCATCATTGACATTGTTCCCTATAAATCCACACTCAATATCTGAACAAAGGCGATATCCCTCATACTTATTTGTGAGATTGCATGTAAAAGGTGCTAAATCAGCTATATGTACCTTTACAAAGCCTTTAGGCTCCTTATCTTGCAACTCTGCCAAAAGTTCAGCACTTATGTCTGCGTTAACATCCTTTATACCTGCATTAAGTATGAGGTAATTATCTTTCAATGAGGCTGTTATCTCTATATTTGAATAATCATAGCCATTATACTGAATATGCGGGACATTCAGCTGAAGCTCAGCTTGTTCGGATGTGCTGTTCCGTTTTGGTGTGAATGTTCCACCGGCAGTAAGAGACACAGTTCCTAAATGACTGTTGTTCAAAAGTCTTCCTACATCATAGTCATTTGTGTTAACATCAAATACAATGTCTCGTAGCACATAACCATTTTCTTTGCTATCAATTTTAGGAGTTGCATCAAGTATAATTTTCCCCGTTGCAGACGCAATGCTTCCAGTGATATGGGGTCTTTCCAAATATCCATCAATATTTGCTTGAACAGCCACATTCGATGCATTTTGGAGAATATTAGTTAATTTTGAAGGAAAATTATCTACATTTCTGAGGAAATGCGTTATTTTAGTTCCATTTGTTGTGAAATTCAGTCGTAAATTTTTTAAAGTCAGATTTTGCGGAGAAATAGCCTCTTTGATATCAGACTTGTTCACATCAATCTTTGCTTTTGATTCAACTATTCCAGAGAAATCAAGGCTAAAGGATTTATCTTTTGATTCCAGTTTTATCCTATTAATATCCACCTTGTCTTCAGTTAATTTAACATCGATGTCTGGTATTACAGGTGTATCTATTCCACTAAGTTGTTCATAAAATGGTGCGAAGTCTGAGGGTAAAAGGTAAGTATTGCCAATAGTCTTGATACTAACGCTCTTAGAAGAATCTATATTCACGTCTGCAAGAGCAAGATATGAATTGGGTAACTCTATTGCAAAATCACTGATTGAAAGAGAATTACCCGGCCTTAAATCTATATCTGCGTGAAGGTCAACTAAACTAAGACCAGATTTCTCAATAAAGGAAATACGCTTTGCTCCCACTTGTATTTCCTCATTTGAAATTTTAGGGATAGTAATATCAGCACGGAAATCCGTAACAAAAATATGATTCGAATCAAACTTGCCAACCAACCATGGCTCGGAATTAACATCATAAGACACTGCACTATTGCGGATTACCACCGTCTTGATATCCAAATTTATACTGCTTTTTGGCTTGTTTTGGTCTTTTCCCTGCAGTGCCTTAATGATATGGTCAATATTCAACGGCGAATTCCTATCTTCTTTGCAAAGATGGATGTTAAGACCCACTATTTCAGCATAATCCACAGAAATCTGTTCTGTAGTGATGGCGTCAAATGGATTAACTCCTGCACCAAGGCGAGTCACAGTCATAATAGTATCGCCTTCATCATCCTTAACAATAACACCACGAAGTGTAATCCTATTAAATGGTGCAATTGATAAAGAACTTATTTCTACAGGAGTATCTAACAATCTTGAAAGTTCTACTTCAGCTTTTTCACACATGTACCCCTGAATTGACGGCAACGTGAGCAGCACATAAATCAGCATAGGCAATCCAATCCCAAGGATTAGGGCTGTGATTACGATAATGCGGAAAATATTGTAGAACTTTTTCATTTTGTAGACTTCGATAGCATCAGAAAGCGTAACCTATGCCAAGACTAATGAGAGTTGTGTCATGATGTTTTACGAGACTATAGCGCACATCAAATTTTAGCCTCATGCGCTGGGTTACTCTATATCCGGCACCTGCACCAATATTAATTCCAAGCTTATTGGTGCGTGTAGAAACGTCATCCAAGTTTATTTCCGGGTGAAAACTCCAACTTGCATATGTAAGACCGACAATCGGGTAAATATCAATTTTAGTTCCTGCCCCAAGCTTAAGCGGAAAGTTAAAGTCAAGATTTAATAAAAAAGCATCAGTACGCTGACTGCGAAAGACATAGTCTATTCCAATTCCAGCCCTAAATGCCGGAGAAATGTCATAGCTCATCCACGCTCCAAACGTACCACTTTCATTGCCGGTAGAATAGCCTGAAGCAACACCGATAAACGTATCTCCCGCCTTGGATTTAGGCACTGACAATGTAAGAAACATTGCAAAAACGGCTATTTTGAGGATTGTATTTTTAAAATTGATTATCATAAATAATGCACGTTATTTAGCTTTCGCCATATTTTACACAAAGGTAATGCTTTTTATTGATATGACAATGTATTTAATGGGGATTTTTGCGCTGTTTAACCTTAATCATTAATCATGGTGATAAGATTCACCGCGAATGATTGTCATCGCACGGTAAATTTGCTCAGCAAATATGAGGCGTATCATCTCATGAGTAAATGTCATTTTCGACACAGACAGCATACCATTTGCGCGAGAATACACTGAATCGGAAAAGCCAAAAGGTCCTCCGATGACAAAAACAAGGCGACCGGGTAGTGACACCATTTTATCCTGCATAAACCCGGCGAAATCCCGGCTTGAATATTGCTTACCCCTTTCATCAAGAAGAACAACAAAATCGCTCTGCGCCAATTCCTTAAGTATCATTTCACCTTCCACTTCCTTCTGGCGCTTCGCATCACAATTTTTAGGCAGCTTAGCATCAGTAAGCGCCTTGAAAGTGAATGGAACGTAATGCACTATACGCGCGGCGTAATCTTCTACAGCATCTGCTATATATTTCGTGGTGGTCTTGCCCACCGCCATCATCGCTATCTTCATACTTTTACGGAATTATTGCACAAAGTTAAGCATTTTAATGCACATTTCATAATGCCTAATACACAATTCTCTTTGGCATAGTTTTTGTAATATTTTGCACTGTCAGTAATGCTTAAAATAGGACAAAAAATATTTTTGAGAATCAAAAAAAATTCGTACCTTTGTAAAATATTTGAAGACATATAAAAATGGTTGATCAAGACAGAATACTAAAAATTGATATCGAGAACGAGATGCGGAGCTCATACATTGATTATTCAATGTCCGTAATCGTATCTCGTGCGCTCCCGGATGTCAGAGATGGTCTAAAGCCCGTGCATCGCCGTGTATTATTCGGAATGAACGAGATGGGCAATACATCTGACAAACCTCACAAGAAATCAGCAAACTGCGTAGGTGAAGTAATGGGTAAGTATCACCCACACGGCGACTCTTCTATATACGGTACCGTAGTACGTATGGCACAAGATTGGTCGCTACGTTATTGCCTCGTGGACGGTCACGGAAACTTCGGTTCTGTAGACGGGGACTCTCCCGCCGCTATGCGTTACACCGAAGTTCGACTCCATAAAATTGGAGAAGAAATGCTATCAGATATCGACAGTGATACTGTAGATTTCCAGCCAAACTACGACAACACACGCAAAGAGCCCGTTGTACTCCCCACACGCATTCCAAACCTCCTTGTAAACGGTGCATCCGGTATTGCCGTAGGTATGGCTACCAATATGCCACCTCACAACATGACCGAGGTAATCAACGGCTGTATCGCACTTATCGATAACCCTGAGCTCACAATACCTGAGCTTATGAAATACGTTACTGCACCGGATTTTCCTACCGGAGGCACTATCTATGGATATAGCGGTGTTAAAGATGCTTACGAAACAGGCAGAGGACGTATCGTAATTCGTGCCAACGCAGACATTGAGACTGAGAAAGACCACGAATCTATCATCGTACACGAAATTCCATATGGCGTAAACAAGGCGGAACTCATTAAATACATTGCCGAACTTGTAAACGAGAAGAAAATAGACGGTATTGCAGACCTAAACGACGAAAGTAACTATAAGGGCATGCGCATCGTCATTCGCCTAAAGGCTGACGCTAACGCAAACGTAGTGCTGAACAAGCTATACAAGATGACTCAGATGCAGTCTTCTTTCTCTGTAAACAACGTTGCACTCGTAAACGGTCGTCCTAAGCTTCTAAACCTCAAGGAGCTAATGCAGGCATTCATAGACCATAGGCACGAGGTAGTAATCCGCCGTACTAAATTTGAACTCCGTAAAGCACAGGAGCGTGCGCACATTCTGGAAGGACTTATCATAGCTTCACAAAACATTGATGAAGTAATCAGGATTATTCGCTCATCTGCCGATACGGAAACCGCTCGTGCCGAGCTATCTGCAAAATTTGGTCTCGATGACGTGCAGACTCAGGCAATCGTTGATATGCGACTCAAGCAGCTCACCGGACTCGAACAAGACAAACTCCGCCAAGCTTACAAAGACCTTGAAGATCTCATCGCAAGACTTGAAGATATTCTTAACAACGATGATGTTTGCAGAGAACTCATCAAGACTGAACTCCTTGAAGTGATAGATAAATATGGCGATAAACGTAAGACAAAAATTGAATACTTCGCAGGAGACTTTGACGCGAAAGATTTCTATGCCGACGACGACATGATTATCACCATTTCACATATGGGATATATCAAGCGTACGGCACTCACAGAATTCCGCGCTCAAAACCGCGGAGGCGTCGGTTCCCGTGGCAGCAACACCCGCGAAGAAGATTTCATTCAATACATCTATCCTGCATCTATGCACGACGACATCCTGTTCTTTACACAGAAAGGTCTCGTGTACAAGATGAAGGTATATGAATTACCTGAAGGCGGAAAGAACACAAAGGGACGTGCTATCCAGAATATGCTCAATATAGAGTCTGACGACTCACTCAATGTAGTCATCAGCTGCAAGCACCTCGATGACGCTGAATTTACCGCCAGCCACAACCTCGTATTCGCAACAGAAAAGGGCATTATAAAGAAGACTTCTCTCACAGAATACGCCCGTATTAACGTCAAGGGCAAGAAAGCAATCCTTCTCCGTGATGGCGACCGCCTTGTAGGTGTTGACCTCACCGACGGAAACTCTGAAATCCTCGTTGCTAACAGAAATGGACGTGCTATCAGATTCCACGAAAGCAAAGTACGCCAAATGGGACGTGTTTCAACCGGTGTTCGCGCCATGAAACTTGACGACGGTGACGACCGTATTATAGGACTAATCTGCATGGAGCCTGATGCCAACAAGCATGTCATGGCTGTTTCAGAGAAAGGCTTCGGAAAACGCACTGACCTTGAGGCATACCGCGTCACAAACCGCGGTGGCAAAGGTATCAGGACAATGAACATCACAGACAGAACCGGACATCTCGTTGCACTAATGAGCGTAAACGACGACAACGACCTTGTGATAATCAACAAATCCGGTATCACTCTCCGCCTACATGTAGCACAGCTTAGACTTATGGGGCGTTACACTCAGGGAGTAAGACTCATCAATCTTGAAAAACGCGGTGATGAGATTGCCTCTGTTTGTTGCGTTGACGCTGATAATGAAGCCGAAGTGGAGGAAGTAGAAGGACTCCAGGAAGAACTCCCGGAACTCACCGACGAACATATTGAAGACGATGTCCAAGATGACGACACCGACAACATAGAGGATGCTGATTCTTCTGAATCTGATGAATAGTTGTCTGCTATAACATAAATTTCAGAAGAATTATCAACAAAACCTAAAAGATAGTAATAAACAACTAAAACAACTAATAATTAGCACCAAAAATTATGAAAAAACAATTATTTTTAGGGCTTTGTCTCGCAGCAGCTTTCACAACATCTGCACAGGTGAGCGCAGTAAAAGAAGCTGAAAGAGACGCTAAGGACGGCAACTACGCCGCAGCCATGGAAAAACTGATTCCGGCTTTCACAAACCCTGAGACCGCTCAGGACGTGAAGACATGGTTTACCGCCTCTAAAGCAGGCTTTGACTACTACGACAACCAGTATGCACTCAAAAGCCTCGGTAAAGCTGCCGATGCTAATGCTATGGGTAATGCGCTGATGAAAAGCTACGAGTACGCTATCGTTGCTCTTCCTCTCGATTCTCTTCCTGACGTTAAAGGCAAAGTGAAACCAAAATATTCTAAAAAACTTATTGAAGCTGTTCAGAACCACTACAATGACCTCAACAATGCAGCTATCTTCATGTGGGAGGTAAAGAACTTCCAGGGATGCTACGATGCCTGGGAAATGCTTATCAACCTTCCTTCCAACCCTGTTCTCGGAGCCAATGCTCCTAAGGCTTACCCGGACAGCACACTCTGCGACATCATCTACAATCAGGGTCTTGCAGCTTGGCAGATGGATAGCCTTCAGCTTTCTTTAAATTGCTTTGAGAAAGCCATAGCTATGGGCTACAACAAGAAAGAAGTGTTTGACTACGCCATAAACCACGCCGCACAGCTCCGCGACAACGAAAAAGTTTACGCTATCGCTGAACAGGCTTACAAGCTTCATGGACAGGAGAATCCTCTATATCTCCAGCTCATGATTAACGGCAAAATTGAGCACGAGCAGTATGCTGAAGCTCGCCAAATGCTTGATGATGCCATTGCTGCTACTCCAGGTGACGCTCAGCTTTACTATGTAAAAGGTATCCTTTTTGAAGCTCAGAAAAACGATGAAGAAGCATACTCAAGCTATGAGAAAGCAGTACAGGTTAATCCGGAACTCGCTCTCGCTCAGTATGCTTTCGGACGCTCAATCTGTAACAAGGCTTACAAAATCAACGACGAGGCCACTTCTCTTTCAAACTCTGAATATCAGAAAGTTCGTGAAGAACAGGTTAACCCTATGTTCCGCCAGGCTGCTGAACACCTTGAAAAAGCTCTTGAGCTTGACCCTGACAACAGCCACGACGTGAGAGTTTACCTCCGCAACATTTACTATAACCTTGGAGACGAAGAAAACCTCAAACGTATTGAACAATTCTAATAAACATCTTTTATAAACTAAAAGAGGGAGTGTGCTCAGCATGCTCCCTCTTTCACTTGTTTGTTCTAAAAGTCTGAAATATTCGCAGATTACTCCACAAAAATTGCCTATTGAAGGGATTATCACTAACTTTGTGTCCTCATAATTGATAATTCGTAATGAATAATGAACAATATTATTATCTTATGAATTATAATGTGGTGAAATATAATCATTAGCATACAATAATGAAAACACTGATAATCTCACTGATATTGCTAACTGTTTTAGCAACATTTACAGCTACTGCACAAGACTCATTAGCCGTGGCTACCGACCCTTTTTACAAGCAAGGCATTGTAGGAAAAGTATACCGATACTTTGAAGAAAGTAACGAGGAAAAACCTCAGAAAAAATTTGATATCAGCTTTATCGGTGGCCCCCACTACTCAAATGAAACAAAACTTGGGATTGGACTTGTGGCAGCAGGCATTTACCGCAATTCCCTGACCGACACTGTCACTATGCCCTCTAAAGTGTCTCTGTATTCAGATTTTACCACTACAGGATTCTATCTTGTAGGAATAAAAGGATATCATAACTTTAAGGACAACCGCTTCCGTATTAACTACAAAACATATTTCTATTCATTTCCAAACAAATATTGGGGCATAGGATATGAAACTGCACGTCACGACTACAATGAAATGGAATATCGCAGAAAGCAGACTAAACTTGATGTAGAAGGGTTGGTACGCATAGGCAGACACATTTATATCGGTCCTACTGCTCAATTTTGCTATATCAGCGGTTCTAAAATCGCAGACTACGCACTGTGGCAAGGACAAGATATGGACATAACGAGCGTTAGTTTAGGATTTGCGGTTTCTTTCGATACTCGAGACGATATACAAAACCCCTATTCCGGCACTTTTGCATCTGTAAATCAGCGTTTTTATCCTCGCGGACTCGGAAATGACAACTATGGCTTCTCTTCCACTGAGATTTACGCAGACCAATACTGTAAGACATGGAAAGGTGCAGTCATAGCGATGCAGCTCCATGGCATGTTCACTTACGGTAACACTCCTTGGACCATGCTTCCTTCTTTTTCAAATGCTTTGAGAGGATACTATGAAGGCAGATACAACGACAAGTGCGAAATTGATGCCACAGTGGAGCTTAGGCAACACATTTATGGACGCAGTGGAGCTGTTGTATGGGTAGCTGCAGGAAACGTATTTCCAAACTTTGACCACTTCAAATGGAGCCACACCTTGCCCAACTATGGCATAGGCTATCGATGGGAATTCAAAAACCGAATAAATGTTCGTCTTGACTATGGATTCGGCAAAGGTGAATCCGGTTTTGTATTTAATATCAATGAGGCATTTTGATAGCCCTCAATGTATTATTACTATACACTATGCTCAATACCTATTTTTAATGCATAAACGATGACTCTAAATAAACAGCAATTCCTCGCACTTTTCACGCCGTTAATCTTGATTATACCAAACGTGGCACTCAACTTCACAGACCACCTGCCTGTGATGACGTCGCTCGTAAACATAATTCTCCCGCTCGGCATATACATCACTGTCACAACATCGTTCCGCCGCATTGGGGTCACTGTGTGGTGCTTACTGCCTATCATGATTTATTGCGGCTTCCAGATTGTATTGCTTTATCTCTACGGCTGTTCTATCATAGGTGTTGACATGTTCCTTAACGTGGTCACTTCAAATCCTGACGAAATCAGTGAATTGCTCGGAAACCTTATCATCGCAATTAGTTCATTAGTAGTCATTTACATTCCATTCCTCGTTATCGCCACAATATGCGTCTGCAAAGATCTAATGCTAACGGCTGACTTTATAAAACCATGGAGAAATGTAGGATTAGCTGTTACTGCACTTGGCACAGTGTTATTGTTCATAACTTACACTGTAACGCCTTCATTTGCTGTCACAAACGACATCTTTCCGGCAAACGTAACCAAAAATCTTTGCCTCGCATTTCAAAGACATGCACAAATTGCGAACTATCCAGAGATGAGCTCACGTTTCACATACAACGCAATCTCTACGCATCCTGACTCCATTCCCGAGATATATGTCTATGTAATAGGAGAAACATCGCGAGCACAAAACTGGCAACTACTCGGTTACGACCGTGAAACTAATCCGGAACTTTCTAAAGCTGAAAACCTGACAGTATTTACGCATGCAATTACACAGTCTGCTACCACACACAAAAGTGTGCCTATGCTTCTCTCTCCCCTCACCGCCGAAGATTTTGACTCTATCAGCAACCGCAAAAGCATTATCACTGCTTTTCGTGAAGCCGGATTCTACACTTCGTTCCTTTCAAACCAGCGCCGCAACCGCTCATACACTGAATATTTCGGCAATGAAGCAGATAATGTTGTCTATCTGCCAGACAACGCATCCTCTCAGCCATACGACGGAGAACTAATTTCAATACTAAACACTCTCATCGCTGACCACAGCCACCCTAAACAGTTTATTGTTTTACACACATACGGCTCACACTTCAACTATTCAGAACGCTATCCTCGCAGTTTTGCTCACTTCAAGCCTGACGACAAAACTGACGCTAACGCATCAGACCGCCCACTACTTATTAATGCTTACGACAATACAATCCGATTTATTGACTCTTATCTAAAGCAGGCAATAGACACACTTCAGGCATCTCATATCACATCTGCCCTGATTTATGCGTCAGACCATGGAGAAGACATCTTCGACGACTCAAGAAACAGATTTCTGCACGCTTCTCCTGTGCCCACATACTACCAACTCCGCGTACCATTCATCGTTTGGCTATCTAATGCTTATATATCTCAATTCCCTGAAAAGTACGAAACAATGCAAGCCAATTCTCAAGCGATTGTATCGCCATCTATTTCCCTTTACAACACCACAATTGACCTTGCCGGAATCTCCACACCATACTACAACAAATCTACCTCTGTAGCTTCTACCAGTTTCAAATCCCCCACTCTATTATATCTCAGCGACAGAAACGAGCCCATACTTATGGACTCCACTACACTTCACAAATTAGACTACAATTTACTTAAAAACACAATCATTAAACACTAGCGTACATACTGTTACAAATTTTGAAAGCCAATACATTTCTAAAGTTTTCCATTTTAAAATGATATTTATCTAAATTACAATAATTTAGCATTTTTACAATACCTCAAAAGTTTTCCAAAATAAAAATTTTAGTATATTTTTCGTAAAAATACTTGACCATTTCAGATAATTGTTGTAGCTTTGCAGAGCTTTTCATAATTCATAAAAGATTAAACAAACTTAACCCATGATACAGACAGTAGTAAAACGCGACGGAAGAATTGTTGGCTTTAATGAGCTTAAGATAAAAGCGGCAATACGCAAAGCTATGATGCAAACCGATTTAGGAGAAGACGAAGCCCTAATCGACCGCATCACAGACCACATTGCGCTCACCGGCGATACACAGATGACCGTTGAGGAAATACAAGACAAGGTCGAATTTGAACTCATGAAGAGTTCACGCAAAGAAGTGGCTCGTATTTATATCGCATATCGCGACAAGCGGAGCATTGCCCGAAGAGCCAAGACCCGCGACATGTTCCTGGAAATCATTGAAGCAAAAAACAATGACATTACGCGAGAAAACGCAAACATGAATACCGACTCCCCAGCCGGCATGATGATGAAATTCGCATCTGAGACAACAAAGCCTTTCGTTGACGACTATTTACTCTCTGATGAAGCACGTCTTGCATTTAAGGCTGGATACATTCACATTCACGACAAAGACTACTACCCAACAAAAAGCCTCACTTGCGTGCAGCACCCTCTCGACCGCATTCTCCAGGGTGGTTTCATAGCAGGACACGGAGAATCACGTCCGGCTAAGCGTATTGAAACTGCAAGTATCATCGGTTGCATTTCACTCGAGACTGCACAAAATGAAATGCACGGCGGACAGGCAATTCCTGCTTTTGACTTCTACCTCGCTCCATTCGTTCGTTCTTCACTCACCGAAGAAATAAAACAGATTGAAGCTCTACAAGGCATTGACCTTTCAGAATTATATAACACCCCACTGAAAGACTACAACAAACTTCCACTTGACGGGCTGCAAGGCAAAGAGCGCATGCTTCAGCACGCCATAAATCAGACCGTAGCACGCGTCCATCAAGCTATGGAGGCTTTTGTCCACAATATGAACTCTATTCACTCTCGTGGAGGTAATCAAGTTGTTTTCAGCTCCATAAACTACGGAACAGACACCTCGGCTGAAGGACGATGCGTAATAAGAGAACTTCTACAGACCACATATGAAGGAGTTGGAAACGGAGCCACTGCCATCTTTCCTATCCAGATATGGAAGTCCAAGACCGGCGTAAACTATCTGCCTGAAGACCCTAACTACGACCTGTATCAATTTGCTTGTAAAGTCACTGCACGCCGTTTCTTCCCCAATTTCGTAAATCTTGATGCATCATTTAATCAGCATGAACTATGGCGAGCCGACGACACCAAACGATACCAATACGAAGTAGCCACTATGGGCTGCAGAACACGCGTTTTTGAAAATCGATTTGGCGAAAAAACTTCAATCGGCAGAGGCAACCTTAGCTTCACAACAATAAATATCGTTCGCCTCGCCATCGAAACTATGAGCATAAGCGACAAGGAAAAGCGGATTGAGGCATTTTTCCGTCACCTTGACGAAATCCTTGAAATCACAGCTCGACAGCTATGCGACCGATATGAATTTCAGAAGACTGCGCTTGCAAAGCAGTTCCCTCTTCTAATGTCACGACTATGGAACGGCGGAGAAAAGCTTAAGCCCACTGACACTATTGAATCTGTCATTAATCAGGGCACACTCGGTATCGGATTCATCGGACTTGCGGAATGCCTAATTGCACTAACTGGCAAACATCACGGTGAGGATCCTGACGCCCAACAACTCGGACTCAAAATTATCTCACATATGAGAGACCGTGCTAACGAGTTCTCTGAACGGTATCAGCACAATTTCTCCATACTCGCCACGCCGGCCGAAGGTCTCTCCGGAAAATTCACCGTGAAAGACCGAAAGACATTCGGCATTATCCCGGGCATAACTGACAAGGCTTACTACACCAACTCAAACCATGTTCCTGTGTATTATCATTGCTCTCCACGCCACAAAGCCCAAATAGAAGCGCCCTATCACGACCTCACACGTGGCGGACACATTTTCTATGTTGAAATTGACGGTGACGCCACTCACAATCCAAAGGCAATCAGCGATATAGTGGACCTAATACACAAATACAATATCGGATACGGTTCTGTTAATCACAACCGTAATCGCTGCATGGACTGCGGATACGAGGATGCACAGCTTGAGCTAAAAGTATGTCCTAAATGCGGAAGCACAAACATTGACAAGCTACAGCGCATTACAGGATACCTCGTCGGCACTACAGACCGCTGGAATTCCGCAAAACTCGCAGAACTAAACGACCGTGTAGTACACAAATAAATAGCAAATCATATTCCCTGTCATTAAAAATGCGATTTTGCATTATATTTTAATAATCATTAATTGAATGCAAATCCTTGATATCATAGACGGCACAAGCGTAGATGGACCCGGACTTAGAACCTCCATTTACTTTGCCGGATGTATACATCATTGCCCCGGCTGTCAAAATCCCCAATCTTGGAATCCGGCAGCCGGATTTCATTGTGAAATAGATACAATACTCACCAAAGTCATTGAAAACGACTTCGATGTCACTTTCTCTGGCGGCGACCCTTTGTTTCAAGTCGAACAGCTGACTCTGCTGGCACGAAAAATAAAACAGCTCAACAAAGAAATTTGGTGCTATACAGGGTATCAATACGAAGACATCATCGCCTCACAGCGCTTGTCTCAAATCTTGCCATACATCGACGTGCTCGTCGACAGCCCTTTTATTCAGTCTCTCCGTGACATATCTCTCCACTTTCGCGGCTCATCAAATCAGCGAATTATAGACGTAAAACAGTCCTTAAAAAATGGCAAAATAATTTTGATGCCTGTTTAACATCAAAAATAACGCCTAACAAAACTCTCCAAAAGCATTTTTATACAATTTTTGCACATTGTTTTGAGGAAATTTATTACCTTTGTGCATTATCTCATAACCCTAAAAACTATTATATGTTGAGAAAAATTCGCATAACGCTTGCTGCGGTGTTTTTTTGCGCCGTCACTCTATTATTCCTGGACTTTACGGGAACCGCACACGCATGGCTCGGTTGGATGGCAAAAATCCAATTTCTCCCCGCAATCCTTGCATTAAATGTTGGTATAGTGATTGGTCTTATAGTCCTCACCCTTGTTTTCGGGCGCATATATTGCTCTGTAATCTGTCCTTTGGGGGTGTTTCAAGACATCATTTCATGGATTAGTGGGAAAAGGAAGAAACACCAATACCGTTTTAGCCACTCACCTGAAATTAGATGGCTCAGATATTCAGTGCTGATAATCTTCCTCATTGCATTAATTGCCGGCATTAGCGCCATTTTCACAATCTTCGCCCCTTACAGTGCATATGGCAGAATAGCAAGCAACCTCTTTGCCCCGCTTTATCGACTTTGCAACAATATATTTGCATATTTTGCAGAGCGTGCAGACAGTTACGCATTTTACACGGTAGACGTATGGATTAAAAGCGTCACTACACTCATTGTTGCAATCGCCACCTTTGTCATTATAGCAATTCTCGCTTGGAGAAACGGCAGAACATATTGCAACACTATCTGCCCGGTGGGCACTGTGCTCAGTTTCTTTGCTCGATTCTCGCTCCTTAAAGTCTCTATTGACGTAACGAAGTGCAATAAGTGTGGGCTCTGTTCTCGTAAGTGCAAAGCTTCATGTATCGATGGCAAGAAACACGAAGTGGACTATTCTCGATGCATGGTGTGCATGGACTGTATCGATACTTGCCGCCATGGAGCTATTAAATACACACTCCGGCACAAAGACTCCAAGAAAAATCATGATACAATTATCGACGAATCAAGAAGACAATTCATGATTACAGGTGCCGCTATCACCGGAGCTGCCATGTTGTCTGCCGAAGAAAAAGCCGTAGACGGAGGACTTGCAGCAATTACAGACAGGGAAACTCCAGGAAGAGCAACATTCATTATTCCGGCGGGTGCGATGAGTCACAAACATTTCACCCAGCACTGCATAGCCTGTCAACTCTGCGTTTCCACCTGTCCTAATGATGTATTACGCCCTTCTTCAGACTTTACCACGCTAATGCAGCCGGTCATGAATTACGACTACGGCTACTGCCGTCCTGAATGTAACCGATGTTCAGAAGTGTGCCCTACCGGTGCTATAACCCCTATCGACCTTGCTGAAAAATCTTCTACTCAGATAGGTCATGCTGTGTGGATAAGGAAAAACTGTGTTGTATTCACAGACGGTGTGACTTGCGGAAACTGCGCCCGCCACTGTCCATCCGGTGCTATCACTATGGTTCCATCTGACCCTAACGACGACAATTCTCCGAAATTCCCCGTTGTGAATACAGAACGTTGCATAGGCTGCGGAGCATGTGAATATCTTTGTCCTGCACGTCCTTTCAGCGCAATTTACGTTGAAGGACACGAAAGACACAGAACCATTTAACTGAAACATCTAAAACGCTACAATTATGAGCGACAATTCACCTAACAATAGACTTGACCGCCGACAATTCATGAAACGCATGGGATTGGCGGCAGCTGTAGCCACAACAACACTCGCCGGCTGCAATAAAGCAGTTGAAAGCTCTGGGAAATCCGGCTCAAATGACGTTCCTACCGACAAAATGACATACCGTATAAACCATAACACCGGCGACAAAGTCTCTATCCTCGGATATGGATGTATGCGGTGGCCTACTATTGAAGCCTCCGACGGAGACGGCAAAATCATCGACCAAGATGCCGTAAACCGCCTCGTGGACTATGCCATCGCTCATGGCGTGAATTATTTTGATACCGCACCGCCTTACTGCCAGGGACTATCCGAAAAGGCTACAGGAATTGCACTCAAACGACACCCTCGTAGCTCTTTTTTCCTCGCCACAAAACTCTCAAACCACAGAATGGCTGGACAAGGATGGACTGCGCAGAAAATGTTTGATGAATCTGTAAAAATGTATCGCAATTCCTTTAAGGACTTGCAGACTGATTACATTGACTACTACCTACTGCATATCGTTGGTATCGGTGAAGGACTGCCTTCTACCATGGAACGATTCATTGACTGCAAAATCATTGATTTCCTTCTTGAAGAGAGAAAAGCAGGACGAATAAGAAACCTCGGCTTCTCTTATCACGGAGACATTAAATCTTTTGACTACCTTCTCTCGAGACACGACGAATTTCACTGGGACTTCGTCCAGATTCAGCTCAACTATGTCGACTATCGCCACGCCTCAGGCATAAATTACAACGCTGACTACCTCTATGAAGAACTCGCTAAACGAGACATTCCGGTTGTAGTTATGGAGCCGCTACTCGGTGGACGACTTGCAGGACTCACGCAGCACCTAAACAGCAGGCTTAAACAGCGTAGACCGGGAGACAGCATCGCGGCATGGGCTTTTCGATTTGCAGCTACTTTTCCAAAAGTTCTCACCGTCCTCAGCGGAATGACTTACCTTGAGCATCTTCAAGACAACATACGCACATATTCCCCATTAGACCCTTGCACACAAGAAGAATTGGCTTTGCTCGAAGATACCGCACAGGTTATGCTACAATACCCATCGGTTCCATGTACCGCATGCCAATACTGTATGCCCTGCCCTTATGGAATAGATATTCCGGCAATCTTCCGCCATTACAACACTTGCATAAACGAAGGTTTCGTCACCGCATCAGACCAAGACGAAAATTATCGCAAAGCTCGACGTGCATTCCTTATCGGATACGACCGTAGTGTACCGCGTTTACGCCAGGCTGACCATTGCATAGGATGTAACCGTTGCGTACACCACTGCCCCCAGAGCATCAATATCCCCTCACAAATGCAGCGTATTAACGCATACGTTGAGCATCTAAAACAAAATGCTTAAATAGCATATAATTTAACTCTCTATACAACAAATACCCGACCACCAAACGGTAGCCGGGTATTTTGTGTTATTTAGCAGTTTGCATTACGCTTTCACAGCATCATCTTCCGGCTTATGCTCTTTGATGAATACTACACAAACAGCACCGATTATCAGCGATACACCGGCTACTATCATCATCATGTATTCAGGTGCAAGTTGACCTTCTTCACCGAAAAGACCAAGTATACGTCCACCTACAAGTGCACCTACAATCTGCGGAATACAGATTGAACAGTTAAATAAGCCAAGATATGCTCCAATATTTCCGCCCTTCAGCGAGTTGGTAAGAATTGTAAACGGCCATGCAAGCATCGCAGCCCATGCACAGCCTATAAGAGCAAATGAAATAAATAGCATATACTGGTCTGTAAACATACCTGCCGTAATGAAGCCAGCCGCTCCAAGGAGAAGACTGAGAGAGTATGAGAACTTGCGGTTACGGAACATTGGTAAAACCACTGCCCAGAGTACACTGCCTATTGCCTGTACTGCAAACAGAATACCAACCCAGTTACCTGCATCGTTATATTGGTCACTTTCTGTATTGAGCACTACATGTGTCTTATATCCAAGAGAAGAAGCATCTGACACTGTCACTTTTTCTACCTCATCAAGGAAAAGCTCGCCTGTCTTTGGGTCATGTGTGTAGATACCAACGAGGAGAAGCTCTGTCTCGCCATTCATCTGGCTCAAG